>NZ_FNNG01000011.1:112612-117918 GCF_900106765.1 Tepidimicrobium xylanilyticum | reverse complement strand
ATGATTCTTGAAAAAAATATTAAACAATATGAAGAAAACTTTGGAGAAATAAACGTTAGTGATAATTTCTTAAAAAGCCTTAATTTATTGGAGGAATAATTAATGGCTACTGTAGAAGAATATATAGTAAAAAATAATATGGATTATAAATATGTAACTTATAATAAAGATTCTAGTCAAGTGTATATCTTGGACAATAAATCACTTAGGTTGTTACTTAATGGATTTTATAATGCTGGGTACATAAAATGTGTTAAAGACATATATAATTTATATGAGGAATCTTTAAATAGTTCCACCCAATTTGGAGGTTATAATATGGATATAGATAGAATTTTGGATCATTTAGTTAAGTTAGATGATAAATATGATAAGAAAATAGATATGTTAAGTAATAAACTAGATAATGTAATAGATAGTTTAAATAAGCTAAATAGAGAAGTCGGAGAAATAAAAACAGATGTTGATAATATAGATAAAAGGAGTAGTTTTTGGAAATCATATATTATGGCTCCAATAATTACATCTGTAATAACAGCAATACTTGTAAAAATTATTGGCTAATATGAAAAAGATTAAAAATATCATTGTTAATGATTTTGATTTTTCCTTGTTAAACTATCAAATGTTCCCTAAGAATGTAGAGAGATCAGAATTATATATGGTATAAATAGAGGTAGGGAAGCAAAATCCTACCTTTTTTATTTAATCCCTTTACACAGAACTTACGTTCGTATATAATATGTTTAAAGGGGGAATGACCATGCTAAATGAAAAAGAATCTAAACTATTTGATGCTATCGTAAAATACATAGATGAAAATGGATTTAGTCCTTCTATAAGAGAGTTAAGTGAAATTGTAGGTTTTAAGTCCACAAGTACAGTTCATAGATATTTAAGCAGGTTAGAGCAAAAAGGATATATTGAAAGAAAAGAAAAAAGTCCGAGAGCATTGAGAGTAATACAAGATGCATAGATCATGTTCGTTCATTTGACATCCATAGGTTACTATAGGAAATGCTGGGGACAGGTTGGGGACAGAATTGTAAAAAATGTCCCCAAAATTTAAGACTGTATAAAGCATATTCTATATAAAATGTGCAAAATTAGAGGTTCTATTTATACCTAAAATACACTAAAAAAGGCTTATCCTAACTTCGAATCAGTTGGTCGGGGGTTCGAGTCCCTCCGGGTGCGCCAATTATGCCTTGTAATTATAATAATTACAAGGTTTTTTATTTTTACTAGGATGATTTACATAATTTAATTTTAGAGATAGTTCGGGAACAGTTTACTTCTAGCGCTACAATTATTATCTCTATAGCACTATCATATGACAAAGGAGTAGGATTATGAATACATTGTGGTCTAATAAGATTCAAAGTATTTTAAATCTTGAATCGAGCAGAGAGTTAAGATTTAGAGATGATAGAAAAGAGCTTTTTCTTAATCTACTAGGGGTAAAAGAGGGAATGGCAGTTGTTGATGTGGGATGTGGGCCTGGTGTGATAACAAGAAAGTTGTCAAAGCGGCTTGGAGAAAACTCGAAGATTATAGGAATAGACCGTGATTCAAATTTTATCGAACATGCAAAGAAAGTAGCAGAAGAAATAGGTTTGAACAATGTAAGTTATTATGAAGGGGATGCACTCTCACTACCTATAGAGGATGATTCAGTTGATGCCTGTATATCATATACTGTAATAGAACATGTTTCTAATAGAGAATTCTTATTGGAACAGAAAAGGATAACTAAGCCAGGTGGAAGAATTAGTGTAATGTATGCAAGACCTGATAAGTACATAAAAACTGAACCTAATGAATTACCTAAGCAAAGTGAACGTGAAAGGGAACTACTTGATAAATTGTTTCCAGATGTTAATGATCAAAATGAAAAGTATGGTGTTGGGATGTATTGGCCTGATCCTATTGGATTGCCAAAATTATTTGAGGAGGTAGGATTAATAAATATTCAAATAGATGCTATTGCAGTTCCTGTTGCTATTGATGATTATAGAAATAGTTTTAATGAGAAAATTGCAATTGTAGAAGCAGAAGAACAACAGATGTTGGAAAGTGTTGAAATGGCACAAAAACAAAATAACAATAGATTGACAGATATGGAGTTGGATGAATTACAACAATTGATTAATAATAGATTCGATAAACGAATTGGTTTCATAAAAAATGGAGTAAATATTTGGGATTATATAATTACGATGATTCAAATAGTTTCTGGAACTGTTAAGTAAGAGTAGTAGGAGGCGGGGTAGGTAATTTGTTCATTGGTTAATCACTAAGCATGAAAATTTATAACATAAAGCTTATAGTTTTTTTGGAGTCTAAATTTCTGAAATAGTTGGACAAAGTTTATCACACATGAGATTTATAGCCGATAAGCTTCTTTTATATTTCAGTAGATATCAAGAAATGTTGAAGGAGGATTATATATTAGATTTAGAAAGGCTCAATTGACAAAAAATGAGAAACATAGTAATATCGGGGTAGAGAATGAGATGATAAAATTATAGAAAAGTGAATTATTTTATTTATAGAATAAAATATATAAATTATTACATTTTATTTAAAAGGGATGATGTAAAATGACTGATATGTTAGAATTGGTAAAATCTCGAAACCTTACCTATGAACAGAAAGTGCTTTCTTTAGCACATGCAGCAGAAGACACATTAAATGTGCTCCACATATCCGAAAAAACCAAGTATTATTTTGAGCAAAATGCAATAGATAATCTATTTGAAGGTAATGCTCCTTATAGGCCTCGATATATACTGCCTGATTATGACAAATTTATTAGGGAAGGCAGCAGCTTTTTACAGATAGACCCTCCAGAAGACTTAGATGAATTATTATATGTCTTAATGATTTTGTATAGACATGTTCCTTCCATAACAAGTTTTCCAGTTTACCTAGGGAATTTGGACAGGATGATTGATCCATTCATTGAAGGATTTAGCGATGAAGATGTTAAGAAAAAATTAAAATTATTTTTAAACTATATTGATAGAACTATTACAGATAGCTTTTGCCATGCTAATTTAGGCCCAGGGGATACTCGAGCTGGAAGACTTATTTTAGAAGTAGAAAGGGAATTGCAAAATGCAGTACCAAATCTTACCTTCAAATATGATCCAGATATTACTTCTGATGAGATAGCAGAGTTAGCTCTATATACCAGCTTATTCTGTGCAAAACCTGCCATGTGTAATCACAAATTGAATGAGGATATCTATCCTACTGATTATGGGATAGCGAGCTGTTACAATATATTGCCTATCGGAGGAGGAGCTTATACCCTTTCAAGATTAGTGTTACCGAATATGGCTAAGCTTGCAAAAAATATTGATCATTTCTTTGATACTATACTACCTGAATGTCTCCAAGCTATGGGAGATTATATGAATGAAAGGATTCGTTTCTTAGTGGAGGAATCTGGTTTTTTCGAAAGTTCCTTTTTAGTCAAAGAAGGACTCATCCATAAGGATAGGTTCATAGGAATGTTTGGGATTGTAGGTTTGGCAGATTGTACTAATATCCTAATGAAAGAAGAAGGGAAACGCTATGGACGAGATGGTGAAGCTGATGATTTAGCAGATAGAATTATGCATGCTATAAACGATTTTGTTGAGACGTTCCCAGCAGAATATTCAATTATTACCGATGGGCGTTTTATGATTCATGCGCAGGTGGGCATGGACTACGATAAAGGGATCACAGCAGGAGTAAGAATTCCTATTGGGGAAGAGCCAGAGAATATATCAGATCATCTTCGACATAGTGCTAGATTCCATAAACTGATAACTACTGGATGCAGCGATATATTCCCTATGGAAATTACAGCAAGGAATAATCCTTCAGCAATGTTGGATATAGTTAAAGGAGCTTTTAATCTGGGGGTTAAATATTTAAGCTTTTACGAAGAAAATGGAGATTTGGTTAGAATAACTGGGTACCTTGTGAAGAGAAGTGAAATGGAGAAATATAAGAACGGTGAGGTAGTTTTACAAAATACTACCCATTTAGGAACTTCAAATTATGAAAACAATAAATTAAAAGATAGAAAGGTTAGAGGAGTATGATAAAGGCTCCCATTCGAAGAATAATTGCCCATAGCTTAGTAGATGGATTAGGGAATCGTACTGCAATATTTTTACAAGGTTGTAATCTTAAATGTGCTTATTGCCATAATCCTGAAACGCAAAAAATATATACAGAACTTTCTTCTAAAGAAATAAAGTGGATGACAGCGGAAGAAGTATTTAAAGAAGTAGAGAAGAACATACCATTTATCCGAGGAATTACCGCCTCAGGAGGAGAATGTATTTTATATCCTGAATTTTTAACGGAATTGTTTACTTTAGGAAGAAAGGCAGGATTATCCT
The DNA here is from genome assembly GCF_900106765.1 of Tepidimicrobium xylanilyticum. Lineage (NCBI taxonomy): Bacteria > Bacillati > Bacillota > Tissierellia > Tissierellales > Tepidimicrobiaceae > Tepidimicrobium > Tepidimicrobium xylanilyticum. The sequence goes on along the minus strand of NZ_FNNG01000011.1, from coordinate 113,515 downwards.
GTCTAATCGATACTAATGGAACCATAGATTTATCTAAATATCCAGGACTTATGAAAGTAAGTAATGGCGTTATGATTGATGTAAAGGCTTGGGATGAAGAAAAATTTAAAAGATTAACAGGTGGAAGCAATAAAATTGTAAAAAAGAATTTAAGATTTTTAGCAGATGTTGATAAACTCGAAGAAATAAGAATTGTATGTATTGAAGAAGTAGTAGATACTGAAGAAATATTAAAAGGAATAAAGGCTAGCATTGGGGAGAAAATTAATAGTACTAATTTAAGACTAATAAAATTTAGGAACCATGGTGTCATAGGAAGGCTAAAAGATACTAGTAGTCCAACTGATGAGTATATGAATAGATTAAAAGAAATAGCGCTAAAAATCGGTTTTAAAAAAGTCAAAATGAGCTAAGATAAAATGTCGTCGATCTCCAATAGTGTAAAAACCCCTGGAGGTCGACGACATTTTGTAATTTTTAACAAATGTGTATATTTCAATACTATCGAGCAAACTATTAAAAAATCAACTATCCAAAATTTAGAAAATTCCCATTTGACAAAAAATGAAAAACGTAGTAATATCAATGTAGAAAATGGGTTACTAGATTACCTATAAGGAATTGAAACGCCTTAGCTGCACCAACAGCAATACCATATGTAGCGTGTTACTAGATTACCTATAAGGAATTGAAACGAGTCAATATATGTCCCATCTATCCATTGAAGTCTCTTGTTACTAGATTACCTATAAGGAATTGAAACGTTTTCTTGTATAGTATTTAATTGAATCTACTCTTAAGTTACTAGATTACCTATAAGGAATTGAAACTCTATCTCGCAATTAAACCTCATTTTCTCCCTCCTCGTTACTAGATTACCTATAAGGAATTGAAACTTCTCCT
>NZ_FNNG01000011.1:0-111522 GCF_900106765.1 Tepidimicrobium xylanilyticum | reverse complement strand
GAACCTGTTACTAGATTACCTATAAGGAATTGAAACTGCCACTTGAGTTCTGAGCTTTCTTAAGACTTATCTTGTTACTAGATTACCTATAAGGAATTGAAACATCCCACCTAAAGGAAGTAAAGTAATTAACGCTAGAGTTACTAGATTACCTATAAGGAATTAAATATAGTTATTGAAGCCAATTTATCTATTAGAATTGGCTTTTTTATTTTCATGATATAGTATAAAAACCTATCACATCTCTCCATTAATTTACTATCTAATGGCAATAGATTATGATAAAGATAAAAAGAATTTTTGTATAATATTGTTGTTTAAAAGGATGATGAATAATGGATACTTTTAAGCCAAGTTATATTAGGTTGTATGAAGATGGTACTTTGCTTAAAAGGGTAGAGGAAGTTAAGAAGTATTTAACAGAATGTTATCTCTGTCCCCATGGATGTGGTGCGGACAGAACTAAAAGGGTAGGATTTTGCAAGGCTACAGATAAGATAATAGTATCCAGTTATGGTTCTCATTTTGGGGAGGAAGATGTATTAGTTGGATATAAAGGTTCTGGTACCATATTTTTTGGATATTGTAACATGAGATATGTTTTCTGTCAGAATTATGAACTTAGCTTTGGAGGGGAAGGAAGAACAGTATCCAATGAAGAATTGGCAAATATAATGCTTTATATACAAAATCACTATAGATGTCATAATATAAATCTAGTTTCTCCAACCCATTTCGTTCCTAATATAATAGAGGCTATTTATATAGCAGTTGGAAAAGGCCTTAATTTGCCCATAGTATACAATACAGGAGGCTATGAGAAGATTGAAATTTTGAAGATCTTAGATGGAATAATTGATATCTATATGCCGGAATATTTTAGTTCTGAATTAGCAATGAAATTCTCTAAAGTACCAGATTATCCTAATAAAGCAAAATTAGCCTTAAAAGAAATGGATAGGCAAGTAGGAGGATTAAAGGTAGACGATAAGGGCATTGCCTATAGAGGGCTAATTATAAGACATTTAATGCTTCCAGGGAATATTGAGGATACGAAAGAGGTTTTAAAATTCATAAAAGAGGAATTATCTCCAGATTGTCTAGTAAACCTTATGAGTCAGTATTATCCCATCCATAGAGCTTATGAACACAATGAGATAAATAGAAAATTAGGATTTAGGGAATACAAAGAAGCCTATACTTTTGGTGAGAATTTAGGCTTGAGGTTGGACTAAAAAGAAAATAGATAGAAAATAGGTGTAATATTTTTGTAATATAATGATATAATAAAAATTGAGAAGAAAATATAGGGGAGATGCGGCTCCCCAAAGATAGTAAATCAAACCTTTTTTTGTGTAGAGAACTCTTCTTTACTGGAAGAGTTCTTTGCCTTATAACTTACGGATCTAAGGTGGATTATGCTAATTAATAGATTTACCAAAGCTGTCAAGGTTTTAAAGAGAAGTTCCAAGAAAGCCATTACCTCACCTCCTTTATATAAACTCTAATGAGTTTCATTGGCAGAGATGAGTTAAAGGGAATAAGTAATGGAATTCGAATTATAAAAATATGATAAAATTTGATGAAATATGCTTTTGTATTATTTTATGAGCTTGTTTAATCAAATATTCTCAAAACTTTGGAAAGAATTGCCAAATTTATCTGGCTTTTTTAAAAATTGTTTTAGGAAAAATCATTAAACTATTCCCTTCCATCTGAATATAGTAGATTGGAGGGGATGTTTTAATGGGAACTATTGGGAAATGGTTGAGTTTAGGAATAATGATTCTGTTCATTTTAGTATTATTCATTGAGATAAGTTATGCAGGAACAATTGATAATGGCAGCCTTTTGAAAGAATATGTAAGTAGCGGATATGAAGAAAACATATTGGAACAAAGGAACACCTTATTAAGGTTCCAAGCAGAAAATAATTTGTTTGTAGATGGGCTAATTGGAGAGATGACTCAAAAAGCATTGGTTGAAAAAAATAAGAAAATTATAGATATAATTCCAGAGGAAATTAAGGTGAAGGAATGGTTTATAGTTGTAAATAAAACTAAGAAAATACTAACAGTATATAATAATGGTGAAGTATATAAAAAATATCCTATTGCGTTAGGTAAGGAATCTACACCAACACCAGATTATAAGTTTACTATAATTAATAAGTTGAAAAATCCTTACTGGGGAGGAATGGGAGGAAAGTTCAAACCAGTAAGGGGTGGTGATCCTAATAATCCCTTGGGGAAAAGGTGGTTAGGCCTTTCAACGGAGAGATATAGAGGTTATGGAATTCATGGAAATTCTGACCCTTATTCTATAGGAAGATATGTTTCTGCAGGTTGCATTAGGATGATTAACGAGGATGTGGAAGAATTATTTGAATATATACCAATTAAGACAGAAGTTTGGATTGGAACTGAAGAAGTATTAGAGGAATGGGGAATCAAACAATATATTGAATATGAAGAAATATTAGATGTATGTCTTTCAAAGATAATAGGATATAATTAGAGTTATGATATAATTTTAACGTTATACTAAAAAACATCTCCAAGAGTTAAAGCTTTTTGATTTTGGAGATGTTTTTTTGATTAAAATGGTTCTAAAAGATATTCTTTGTAATAGTAAAAATTTTGTGAAAAATCCATTTAATAATTTAAGATTAAATAGTTGGCTAGGGTAATCTCAAAAAATTAAGAGTTGTAGGTTATGACGAAAGTTTTTTAGATGCAGGACATGTAGGTAAGGATTCAGGCGGCTTAGGCAACAGGTTAAAGGAGTAGGACATAAAATCTGCAGTAAGGAATTGCAATTATTACAAATTTTTCCCTTTATAATATAGATAATTTATTAAAATTATTACATACTTAATTCATGAGGAGATAATATATGGAAAAAATTCAATTTAAATCAATATGTTTAGTAATGGTACTAACATTTTCTCATTACGTACATTCCATCTAGTGGATATGCTCAAGAGGAGGTTTTAAGCAAAAATATTCAAAGGATTAAGGTCTTGTTTAGAATAGGAGAGATTATAGTTATAATTTTGTGAGGGTGGAAAACGGGATTATATTTAATGAAAACAATATCCATGTTAATATAGATACTCAAACTGGAGAGGTAACTAGTTTTTATATCATCTGGGATAAGGAACTAGAATTTCCAGATATAAAAGGGATTATATCAAAGGATGAGGCTATGGAAATATTAGTAAAAGGGAGGGGGATTAGATTTAGAATATCAAACCGAAAATAATGATAAAGGGGAAAATAGTATTAGGCTATAGTCTACGATTTCAAAGATAAGTATTTAATAGTAGATGCTAAAAAGGCAGAGGTAGTAGATAGTGGAAAGGAGTTAATGGAAAGAAGGGGTATGAGAAATTATACGGATATTGGAGAAAGCTTTGCTAAAGAGCAGATTGAAAAATTACAAGAATATATTTTCTTATTTGGTGGAAATGAGTTTAAACCAAAAGAAGAGATAACCCAGAAGGAATTTTTCCAATTATTAGCTCAAACTATAGATATGTATTATGAATATGATGACCTAGGTTATCTTTATGAAAGATTTATATATGAAGGTATTTTAAAGGCGAAAGAAAAAGATACGAATAGAAAAGTAACTAGGGAGGATGGCATAAAGTATATAATTAGAGCCTTTGGATTAAAGACATTATATGATTTAGGGGATATATACAAAATAGAGTATGAAGATGCAGATGAGATATCCAGTAATTTAAAAGGACATGTGGCGAAGGCTAGAGGATTAGGGATTATAAGTGGAGGAAAATATTTTAGACCAAAGGATTATTTAAATAGGGGAAGAAGCAGTAGTATTAATTTATAATATATTAAATAGAGATCTATAATTTATACACTATAAATTCTTAAAAGCACTTATATAAAGGATAGGTGCTTTTTTATGAGAATAATAAATAATATCTAATTTATTTTTGGTTATACTAAGGATAAAATAAGACTGATGATTGGAGGGGTTAAATGGCAGTTGTAAAAGTTATTGAACTTCTTTCAGAATCTACTAATGGTTGGGAGGCTGCAGTTCAAGAGGCAGTAAACGAAGCTTCAAAGACCATTAAAAATATAAAAAGCGTATATGTAAGCAATATGCAGGCTATAGTTGAAAACAATAAAGTAGTCAACTATCGATTAAATGTAAAAATTTCTTTTGTGGTGGATTCAGAGTAATTTATAAAAGTGAATTTGCTGAAGGATAATGAATATCGGATATAAGTAAAGTTGTTACTTAAATCCGATATTTTCGTTATTCCCCAAATTTGTAATCTCGAGGTATAATCAATAGTTATTCTTAAGGAATAACAGAAAAACCATATTATAAATTGTAACATCATAAATAAGTTGTCGAAATTATCAACCTTTTTTTCCATTGAAAAATGATATAATAAAACATATTAGTATTTTCATCATAATACAGGTAGATACATGAGTTTGTAAAACACCGGAATATTATATTGGAGGTGATCTTATGAAAATTTCTATACAGGGTGTTGGGAAAACATACAAAACGGGAAAAATAGCTTTAAAGAAGATATCAATTGAAATAACTAGTCCAAATATGATTGGATTGGTGGGACCTAATGGAGCAGGGAAAAGTACATTGATGAAATTGCTTGTAGCAGCTTTGCTTCCTACAACTGGGAGTATATCTTTCAACAATGAACCACTATATAAAAAAGAAAAGGTCCTTAAAAGCATATTAGGATATCTTCCACAGTCTTTTGGACTCTATGATGAACTAACAGTTTGGCAGTTTTTAGATTACATAGCAGCTTTAAAAGGTATAAAAAATCCCAAAGATGCAATTGAAAAAGTTATTAACGAAACTAATCTTGATGAAAAGAAAAATGCAAAGATTAAAACATTATCTGGTGGGCAAAGACAGCGTGTAGGCATTGCTCAAGCCTTAATTGGAAATCCTAAGCTATTGATTTTGGACGAGCCTACAGTGGGGCTAGATCCAGAAGAACGGATTAAATTTCGAAATCTGTTTTCGAAATATGCTCAAGATAAAATTGTCATCCTCTCGACCCATATTATTGAAGACGTACAATCTATCTGTAATAGGATTATAGTAATAAATGAAGGTATGATTCTATTTGACGGCAGACCAGATGAGTTAATTCAAGCTGCAAATGGACATGTAGGTATTATTGAGCAGGAGGAAAGCCTCGGAGATAAAGATTATAAAATTACTGCACGTATTAATACAGCACGTGGTGTAATGTGCCGAATAGTAGCAGATACACTTCCTCCCTTTGCACAGCCTGTTGAACCATCACTTGAAGATGCCTATATGTTTTTGATCGAGAGGAGATGATTATATGAGTTTTTTTTCTTACCTGCGTGTAGAAACAAGTAGAATCTTCAAATCCAAGACAACGTGGTTTTTTATAATGCTAATAGCGGCGACACCTTTAATTGGTCTGACTATATTCAAGCCTAATAATGTTGACACTGCTGCTACTCAGATGATACTCAATCCAGTAGTTACTGGTACAGTTGGTGGGGCAATTTTTTTTGCAGTGTTTACCTTGTTTGAATTAAATAGAGTAGATAAGTATAAGGTTTCCATGTTAACATACGCCGTTGCATCTCCTACAATACTGCATATTGCTAAGATGGGTGCTATATTTATCACTTCTATTATTACAATTTTATTCATTATTTTAATATATTTACCTTATACATTTATCAATATGAAGTCATTTTTTAATGGTGAACTATATATGTGGGCTTATTTGATTTACATGCTTCCCAGTATGTGGATTGGTAGTTTATTTGCAGCAATATTCTATCAGCTTTCCAATAGGCTTGATATTAGCTTCCTTCTATTTACAGCAAGTGTACTCTTTAGCTTTTCAGATTTTTTAACTGAGGATTTTATATTACGATGGATTAATCCCAATATTCCCGTTTTTTCCGATGCTTTTGGCAACTATAGAGTACTTCGTACAGGCCTCTATAATCGTCGATTTTGGATGATATTTTTAGGGGGTATATGGATTATCTCTTTTCTATTTACTAGAAGGTATGAAAAGGGTATTTGGGGGTCCTTGCAGTATAATATAAGAAAACTTCACTTGCCTGTTTTGGGAATATGTTTAATTATATTGAGTATCAATATTTATTTCAAACAACCATTCTACAATAGTTCTCCTCCTGAAGTTGACTGGGATAAAGTACGTAATACCGGATTGCAATTATTAAACTTTCAATCTGTAACTGCAGAAGTTAGACCTGATTTTAGAAGAAATACCATATATGGAAAGATAAGATACATAGTGGACAACTATATATCTTCTGCTGAAAAGAGAGTGATTATCAACAGCGGTTATGAATTGTATAGCATTAGAATAAACGGTGAGGACATTGAGTATACAGAATTACCAGATGAACAATTTACCTTGAAAAACTATCAATTTAATATGCCTATTGGAACTGACATGGTGTTAGAGATAGAATATGGAGGATATCCCAAGCTTTGGGGTGCATATAGAACATCTTTGGGTGGTAATGAAATAAGCCCTAAAAATGTTGAATTAAGAAATCATTCCCTTATTCCTTCATTGGGCATATATGGAGCAACTGTAGATGTAAGTATAGTTTTACCTGATACTTTCACCCTTATTTCACTAGATGACAATATTCGAGATATAATAGAGAATAATGATGGTACAAAAACATGGTTCCTTAGTGATTGCTACGACTCCGTGGATGTTTATGCTTCAGATTATGCCTGTAAAAGTGTTGTTGCTGATGAAATGACTGCTGACTTTTATTTTCATGAGAACTTTACAGAGCTCTTGGAAGAGTATGATGCTGAGGAAGTATTGATCGATGTTTTCAACTATTGTACAGAGCATTACGGGCCTTTGAATTATTTAAAAGATAAAAAATTGATCCTAATTCAGACCTCTGCTTTCAATTTCGGAGGCGGTGCCACAAACGGTGTAAGCAATATGAGCGAAACTACATTTTCCATATATTCACTTACCGATCCCATTAAGGGGGCAGCAGGGAAAGAAATATTAGCTCATGAAATCATCCACCAGTGGTGGGGTCTTAACAGAATGATATGGGAAGACCCAGATGTGCCAGAATGGACAGGAGAAGGTCTTACAGTATATTCCACCTATCGTCTATATAAGGAAAAGTATGGAGAGGAATACGGCCAAAAATATTATGTAGATCAGTGGAAAGCAGCAGTTAAAGAGATGAAGCGAAACTTCTATCACCGTCATCCGGAGTATCTGGATATTATGCCTGAAAGTTTTGCTGCTCATCTGAGGGTCAGAGAACTGGAAATCAAGAAATACTGCTTGATGCCATTAAAAATACTTAAAGCAGAAGAACTCATAGGTGGCGAAGAGGCCATGGATGAAGTACTAAAAAAACTATCAAGTTCAAATCAACATAAGCAGCTAACTTTTCGAGAATTTTTAGATGCTTGCGGATTAACAAAGGAGGCACTTGAAATTGAAAAAGATTTTTAGATATGAACTAAAGCGATTGATTTTTAATAAAATTTTTTTTGTTTTATTAATGATTACTATGCTATACAGCTACCAAATACTTAGGAAAGATATCATAGTTGGTATTGCTTTTACGGCTCCCTTTTCAAGCTGGAGCTATGGAATGTATCTTGCAAAAGTATTACCTTTACTGCTTATTACCCTAATTTTTTTCATAAGCTTTCTCTATTCAAAGGAGGAAAAACAGGTTAAGCAGCTAATATTTGCAACTCCGATTGATCCTTTAAAATATGGTTTTACCAGATGTTTGGCAATAATTGTTGGATATATGTTAATATCAATATTTGTAATTGGAATAAGTTTCTTGTTTTATGTTTTGATTTTTCGTTTCTATACATTTATAGATTTTATTGTACCATCTTTGATAACTTTAATTCCTGCTTTATTGCTTGTATTAGGAATAGGTTTAGTTATAGCTAGTATACATCCAAATTTACTATATGTTTTAATAATCTTTATACTATTAATCGGTTTTTTACCACTGCCTACATTTGTTGATTTATATGGGACACAAACTTTTAATACTTATCCGTTGACGCTTCCTGTGGGAACTGATGGGGAACCACCTTTTATACTGCCTAAATTATTCATATTGGGTAAAGCTTTCTTTTTAGTAATAGGGATATCAATGATATCCTTTGGAATCAAAAGATATGCTGATTATGAGGGAAAAATTTGATTTTTATATTTACAATCAAAACTTTCAAGGATTAATGTTTTTAATTTCTATGCAATTTTATTGAAAAAAGAGGGTATTTTGTACATAGGTCGAAATATATTAAAAAGGAGGTTCACGTATTTATTTCAATAGAATAGGAGGAAACAGATATAATGGATGTATTAAAATTATTACCTAAGACAGAACTACATTGCCATCTAGATGGAAGTGTTAGACCAAAGACCATGTATGAACTTTTACTAAAAGAAGGTATCATTGAAGTTAATGATTTTAGAGAATTTGAAGAATTGGTAATGGTAAAAGATGACTGTAAATCCCTAATTGAGTATTTAAAGAAATTTCAGTACCCATTAAGTATTATGCAGAAAAAAGAGAATATGGAAAGGATAACTTATGAGTTATTAGAGGATTTAAATGCTCAGAATGTGAAATATGTAGAGATAAGATTTGCTCCTTATCTTCATACAAAGGAAGGGCTTTCCTTTGAAGAGGTTGTTGAATCAGTGCTGGTGGGGATGGAAAGGGCTAAGAAGGATTTTGGTATATGGTCTAATGCTGTTTTAATCTGTATGAGGAATGAAAGGGTAGAAGAGAGTATTAAGGTAATTAAAAATGGAGCCAAATATATTGGTAAAGGAGTTGTAGCAGTAGATTTAGCAGGAAATGAACAGGACTTTCCTCCTGAGATCCATCAAAAGGCGTTTAATTTAGCCTATGATATGGGATATAACATTACAATCCATGCTGGGGAAACTGGAATAGCGGAAAATATCCCTAAGTCTATAGAACTACTTCATGCACAGAGAATAGGTCATGGCATTGCAGCAGCAAAGGATCCTAAAGTAATGGAGTTGTTAAAAGAGAAAAACATATTTCTAGAGATGTGTCCAATAAGTAATTTACAGACTAAATCAGTAAAATCCATAGAGGATTATCCTATAAGGAAATTTTTAGCTAAAGGTTTAAAAGTGACAGTAAATACAGACAATATAACCGTTTCAAATACTTCTTTAGAGAGAGAATATCAATTGTTAATGGAAAAGCTAGATTTTACTATAGAAGAGGTAGTAGGGCTAATTCAAAATTCTATTGATGCTGCTTTTATTAAGGATAATGAAAGAGATATTTTAAGGAAAAAGGTAGATGAAGAATTAAGAAATATGGAGCTGATATAGGTGAGACCAATAGATATGCATTGTGATACAGTTTTAAAATTGATGGAGGATAAGGATAATTTAGGGCTTTATGAAAATGATTTAGGGGTAGATGTTAAAAAGCTGAGAAAGGCCAATTCATTGGTCCAATTCTTTGCCTTATGGGTCGATTTAAAAAGTGAAAGGGATCCGATAGATATATGTTTAGAGATGATGGACAAATTCTATTTAGAATTGGATAAAAATTTACAGTATATAAAAATAGCTACAAAATATGAAGATATCATTAATAACGATAAGGAAGGTAAAATTTCAGCCATTTTAACTATTGAAGAAGGAGGAGCTCTTAAGGGCGAGTTATATAATTTGAGAAATTATTATAGATTAGGAGTAAGGGGCATAACTTTAACTTGGAATAATGTAAATGAAATAGGTTATCCTAATACAAAGGAAGAATATAGGGATAAAGGATTAACCGATTTTGGGCGTCAAGTGGTCTATGAGATGAATAAACTAGGGATGCTAATAGATGTATCACACCTTTCAGATCAGGGTTTCTACGATGTTTCAACGGAAAGTAAAAAACCTTTTATAGCCTCCCATTCTAATTCAAGAAAAATGAAGAACCATTTAAGAAATCTTACAGATGATATGATAAGGACCCTTTCAGAATCAGGAGGAGTAATGGGCATTTGTTTTGAAAGGGATTTCTTAGGGGATTCCAAGCATGCCAGAGTAGATGATATGATTAGGCATATTAAGCATATTAAAAATATTGGAGGAATCGATGTTATAGCTATAGGTTCTGATTTTGATGGTTGTAATCCTAATGGGGAGATAGAAAATATTGGTGAAATAGAAAAGCTTATACAGGCATTGAGGGATAATGGATTTTCAGAGGATGAAATAGATAAGATATTCTATAGAAATGCATTAAGGGTAATAAGGGACGTATTATAGTATTAGATTAAGGCCTAAAAATAGGCCTTAATTGTTGTTATCCCATACGATATGAATTCTTAGTTAAATATATACACATTTGATTAATAAGGATATAGAATAAAAGCTTATTATTAAAAATATTATTTTTTCAATCTTACTATTTGTTTTAATAGTAATAGGTGCAGTAACATTTGTTCCTAATGGAAAGAATAGTTTTATTCCCATTGGGGTAAAAAAATCAGCTATTAAATGACATAGATAACCAATGATAAAACCTGTATATATGGAAGGTAGTCCATATTCAGTAGCCCCTGATTTTACTAAGGAACCAGATATTAGAAAACCTAGTATACTATGGGTAAAACCTCTATGAGTTGATATTCCAACAAGGAAGGCCATTCTTCCTAGTAACATCAATAATTTTTCACCTGTAACTGTATATACATAGGAAAGGAAAAATCCTAAGGATATATAAAATAGAGTTCTATAAAGACCACTATTTATTAATAATAGTTTCTGGTTTAACTTTCCTCTAGGATGATCTAAATCAGGGGCCAAAGCCCCAATTGTTGATGCTAATATAATGATTAATTTATTCTCTATGGGTTGTTCCATGGATAAAGTTAAAGCGGTTGCTATCCCTATTGCAACATGGGTTTGTCCTGTCATATGAATTCCTCTCCGATGTAAAATAATTATTTTATGAGACTTTTTATATTATACAGGTTTTCGAACATATATTCAAGCAAAGGACTAGGGTTTGTACCTCTAAAATTTAGCAGAATAAAAGAACTGGGTATTATATCTTACCCAGCTCTTGATAGTTATAACATTTTTATTCATTCAATTTTACGGAGGGTATTTCCTGACCACCCTGATATAGTATTAGATGGGTAACTGTCCCTTTTTCATCTCTTTGGAAATGGATTTGAGCTTCTACTACCTTGTAGAAAAATTCGTCTTGTGATGAAGGAAATATTTCGAATTTGTTTTGACCAGTGAGTTGAGCATAAAGCCTGCTTTCTTCAGTTGTGATAGTAATAATTATCCCCGGAGCTAACTCATATTTTCCAACATAATCATTATATATTTCTGGATCTAACTCAACTTCTTTTTGCTCTTCTATATCTCCTATTTTTTTACATTCATGAGTCATACCAAGTTGTTTAAGAGTTAACTTTCTAACATTTCCTTCCTCATCTTTGATAAACTCTATTCTAATGTCTACTTCCTGAGCAAAAAATCGGCTCTCTGATAATGGCAGCAATTGAAAAGCATCTTGACCTGTTACTTGAGCAAATAGCTTATCATCAACTCTTGATATATTTATATAGATTCCATTTGCCAGCTCATATCTTCCGGTATAATCATCGTATAAACTTAAGTCATCTATTTCTATTTTCTCTAATATTTCTGGCATCTTATATTCCTTATCTAGAACTATAGCTCTTAAATCCTCTGTTAATGATATCAAATCATATGAGCCCATATTACTTAAAGCTATAATGGTCAGATCCGATTCTGGATATCTGGCTATGTTGGCAGTAAATCCGAAAGTATTACCCCCATGGTGAGCTTTACTTTCTGAATTGACTTCTTCTGTAATCATCCATCCATAACCATAATAGTTAGTTTCGTCTATAGATATATATTTTTCAAATATTTTATTCAAAGTTTCTTTACTAATTAACTTTTCAGTTTTTAAGGCTCTGTCCCATCGGTACAGATCTTCTACTGTGGAATACATATTCCCTGCACCAAAAGCCTGAGTCAATACTAATTCATCATCTACAGGATGTAGTTCCAAGAACCCAACATAAGGTGTTGCATCCTGTATATGATATTTATCTATAGAATACATGCCTGTACTTTCCATATTTAGGGGCTTAAAAATATTTCCATCTAGATATTTTTCCAAGGGTATATTAGAAACCTTTTCTACAATCATCCCCAATAACACATAATTGGTATTGGAGTATTCAAACATTTTTCCTGGCTCAAAATTTAGAGGTAAATCTTTAATCAAATCTATAACAGCTTCCGGACTTCTATTGCTAATATCCATTTTAAGGAATTCATTTAGATTGGTATAACTAACAAGGCCAGATGTATGGGTTAATAGATTATGGATGGTTATTAGATCTCCGTTTGGAAAATCAGGTAAGTATTTTGAGAGCTTATCTTCTACATTTAACAATCCTTTTTCAGCTAGTTGCATAACAGCCATAGCGGTAAACTGTTTAGTAATTGAACCTATAGCGAAGGTAGTTTGTGATGTATTCTTTATTTTTTGTTCCTTGTCTGCAAAACCATAACCTTCATTAAGAAGTATTTTTCCATTTTTGGCAACTAATAGGCTACCATTAAAGTTGTGGTATTTTTGAAGGGATTCCATGTATTTTACTAATTCATCTTGTTTATCTTTATTTTCTTCATCCATGGTAAAGAAATATTCTTCATTATCCTTCCATTGGCTTAACTTAAGAATTTGGTGCTTACCATTCCAACCAGCAACTAATCCCATACTCCTGTTAAAAAACTCTACTGGCACATAGGTTTTGGCTTCCTTTAATAAGGGTGGAAATTCTAATTTTAATTCTTCTCCATTTATCAAAACCTTTGATTCCCCAATTTTCAAATGAATGGCATTATTTTCTCTTGAAAGGGTTACACTCCAATCTTCATTCCAAATTACTTCGTATCCTAATTCTTCTCCAATCATCCGCAATGGCACCATTACTTGATTTTCTTCATTTAGGAAAGCTTCATCTAAGCTGATTTTTCTTCCATTTAATAATAGGGTTATGCCTGAATGAGCATTTGCTAAAGCATTAATGGATAAACCAAAAATTAATACTAAGGCAAGTAAAAGTGAGGTCAGCCTTTTTAAATTGTTCATCATATCCCTCCATTTAAGTAAAATAAAAAATATCTATGTATAATATATTATAGCACAAATATAACAAATAGGATACAAAAGTTAATAAAAAACCCCAGAATTTCTGGGGATCAAATTTTAGCCCTTTTATAGGCACCAGGCCATTCAACGTTAACATTAAGCTTTTTGGCAGCTTGTAAAGGCCAATAGGGGTTTCTTAATAGTTCCCTACCTAAGAATATTAAATCACCCCTATTATTCTTAAGTATTTCTTCAGCCATTACAGGTTCGGATATTAGGCCTCCAGCTATGACTGGTAGTCCAGTTCCCTTCTTAATAGTTTCTGCAAAGGGGACTTGGTATCCTGGGTATGCATCGATCATAGCGGGAACTAGACCTCCTGAACTTACATTTACTATGTCGACTCCTTCATCCTTTACCATATTTATTATTTCCACGTAGTCCTCTGGATGATTGCCATTTTCAACATAATCTTCAGCAGAAACCCTTAATATAATAGGCTTGTTTTCAGGCCATACCTTTTTAACTTCAACTATTATCTCCTTTAAAAATCTAACCCTATTCTCCAAGTTTCCTCCATACTCATCGGTTCTCTTATTGGTTAGAGGAGATAAGAACTCATTTATTAAATATCCATGGGCACCATGAATTTCGAGGGTATCAAATCCAGCTTCATTGGCCCTTCTAGCTCCCTCTTTAAATGCATTTATAACTGTTTTTATATCATCAATGGTCATTTCTTTTGGAGTTTGATAGGTGTTATCGAAAGCTATAGGAGATGGTGCAATGATCTTTTCTGAACTTACAGCACATTTTCTACCTGCATGTGCTAATTGTATTCCTACTTTAGATCCTAATTCCTTTGAATATTTAACTATTTTTCCTAATCCTTCAATATGGGAATCATCCCAAATACCTAAATCACCTTCTTTAATTCGTCCTCGACTTTCTACTGCTGTAGCTTCTAAAATTAAAAGACCAGTTCCTCCAATTGCACGGGTAGCATAATGGATTACATGCCAATTTTTAGCAAAGCCTTCATTATCAGCTTCCAACATGCACATGGGTGGCATTACGATTCTATTCTTTAATTCTAAATCTTTGATTTTTATATTTGAAAATAGTTTTGCCATATCTACACTCCTTTCCCTAGTCTATATACCCAGTTAAATTGGAATTACAAGTAAATTATTCAATGGGCTTATAATCTATTCAAAAAATCTATTATAATATCTAAATTTAAAATGTCATCTATATATTGGATCTGCATAGATAGATTGGTTTTCAATTCTCTACTGATTATGGTTTTAAAATCCAAGTTACTCTTTTCATCCTTATTAGTGGTGTCATGACTTTTGAACTTTTCCATATTGGTAAGGAAATCTTTAATAAGTTCTCTATTAATTTTGGAGAATTTCTTTTTCGAAACCAAATTGCCATCTATAATATAGAATAGTTTATAACCATCATCCAGTCTTTCTCCTGCTAAAACTTTTCTACCTTTAGTAATATCTACTTTATTAGAATGATATAAGTAGTTTAAAGCTGATAATAGGTCTCTATAGTAAGATGCCCTTTCAAATTGTAATTGACATGAGGCATCTTCCATTTTGGTTTTGATTAGAGATAAAAAAGTTTCCAAAGATTTTTCTTGGGATAGTATATCTATTAAAGATTTTCTGTTTTCATTAAAGTCATTTCCATGGCAATTTATTGGTAAGGGATGGTAGCTGAATTTATATAGTTCCTCACCTTTTATAATAGGATATATGTTTCTTAGAAGCCTAACCAATTCCATAAGTGTATTTCTACTCCTATAAGGGCCATAACTATATTCATTTTCCTTGTTTAAAGTAATTGTTAGTAAATTTTGGCTATCATTCTTTATAGTTAAGTACACATATTTTTTATCATTTTTGAATTGGCTGTTATATATAGGCTTATGTTTCTTTATTAGGCTACATTCCAATATTTGAGCTTCCAAGTGAGTATCAGTTATTATTGTTTCTATATCATAGATATTAAATACTAGCTGTTTTATTTTATTGAAATCAATATTTCTTTGGAAATAGGACCTTACCCTTTTATTTAAACATTTACTTTTACCGATATATATTATATTCTCTCGTGAATCCTTCATTAAATAGACTCCGGGTTTATCTGGTATTGATTTTATCTTTTCCATCAGTTCGTTTGACATGCTCAATTTAATCACCAAGTATATTATAATATATTTTTATGGATTGGATAATCTGTACATTCATTTTACAAAAATAGATAAATAATGTTAAGCTATAAACTTTCTTATGTCCACTGCATATTCTGATATAAAAGGGAAGGGAATGTGGAAATGGACTATCCTGTCATTTTTGTACCGGGACTTTTTGGCTCCTTAGGGGATGATGTGATAAATGGAACTGGAGATTTTTCCTTTGGGCCAGCAGAAACTGTCTACAGACCCTTTATTAAAATATTGAATTCAATGGGCTATATAGAGGGTTTTAATTTATTCATCTCCTATTATGATTGGAAAATGCCAGTATTGGAGTCGGTGGATAAATACTTATCCAAGGACATAGAAAGAATTAAAAGAGATACGAAAAAGGAAAAGGTTATAATCATTGGACATAGTTTGGGAGGACTCCTTGGAAGGACATATTTAGCTTATTTTAGTCCTTCTTCTGTGGATAAATTGATTATGATAGGCACTCCCAACTTAGGTGTTGTAAATGCTTACTTTTTTTGGAGTGGAGGGAAAATTCCCTATTCAAAAGTTGAGGATAATATTGTTTATCATGGATTGAAGATGGGATTTATCCTATATTTTTCACTATTTAAAAACATAAACTATATTGAAGTTTTACGGAAAACATTCCCCATAGCAAGGGATTTGCTGCCCAGTTACAAATACGGTAATTATTTGTTCTATGAAAAGGATGGCATTAGAAAAGAAGTGCCAATAGAAAAAATTGAGGCTAGAAATATTTTTTTAAATAAACTGGAAGAAAAGTATATCCACCCAAGCAAGGTTTTTATTATTGCAGGCAAAGATATTTTTACCAATAAAGAATTCCTAGTAGATGTGGATAGTAAGGATAAAATTAAATGGAAAGACGGAAGGCCTATAAAAGTTTATAGAACTAATTATGGAGATGGTACGGTAACAACCTTTAGTGCTTTAGGTCATTTGACGGGACGACATATAGTAATCAAGGGAAACCATATTGACATCTTATATAAATCGAAAGACTTTCTATCATCTATTCTGGAAAAGCCTTTAATTAGGGATATTAGAATTGAAGCGATGGGAATTGAGAAAACTAATAGGGAGTAGGTAAAAATTTTTTGTAAACAACAGAAGTAGATTTAGTTAAAGTGGATAAGGAGTCCCCTATCCACTTTTTATTATTATCTCCAATAATAACTATGGTTCATTTCTGCTTCTTCCTTTGTCCTATGGATTGTACCGTGAGGATGTGCTGGTGGAGCATATATGGAGTAAAGTTTAATTGGAACAGAACCTGTGTTAATTAAATTATGCCATATTCCTGCAGGTATAAATACTACATAATTCTCATAAACTCTGGCTTGGAAATCTAAGCATTCCATGCTATGCCCCATTTCAACGATCCCCTGCCCTTGTTCAATGCGAATGAATTGGTCTAGATTAGGATGCATTTCCAGGCCGATATCATGACCAACATCAATACTCATTAAAGTAAGCTGTAGATGTTTTCCAGTCCATAGGGCTATGCGGAAGAAGTTATTTTCATTAGCTGCTTTTTTTATGTTGGTTATAAAAGGACAAGGCCCATAATCTTTTAAGTGGATAGAATATTTCCTATTATGATCATAATACATGTTATTCACTCCTTTGGATAGTTCTACAACATTATATGTTCTATATTGGTTAGGAGTTCTTTTAAATGAGTTGTTAGCATTATTATTAAATATTTGAAAAAAATACTTGATTACCATATATTAACTTGATATACTAAATTAGTAATGGATAATACACCAATATTTAGGAGGTTTAGGGCAATGATCAAAAAAGTGGATTTACTATTATCAAGAGAACTATATATTCAACACTATATGAGGCAACCTGCGGTAAGGTGTGTTAAAGCCACAGCAGGATGTGGCTTTTTTCATGTTCATTTTATGTCTATTTTTATATATTTTTGGTGTTTTGCTTATAACCGTAGGGTCACCTACGGTTTTTTTTAATAAATTAGAAAGGAGGATGACGATGATAGCCAGAAGGAAATTTAAGCATCTAGTATCTTTATATGGGGGTGATTTTATATGGAACTATACTTGATGTATATTCTAGGTTTACTGAAATCAAAAAAATATAATTTATTAGATGAATATTTTAAGATAGAATATAAAAATTCTTATAAGAGTTTACAATCAAGTGATTATTATAATTATATAAAATGGTAATCAAAAGCCCTATATTTTCATGTATAGGGCTTTTATTATCAAATTATAATAACTCCCTTTTATAATAACTCCCTTCTCAATTGTTCTCCTGTTTTAGGAGATAGGTATACTAGTGGAATATCAAATATGGTTATGGCACCTGTTTTACCCTCTAAAGCCATTTTATTGACTGCTCTAGCATAGGCAACTAAAATTGATGAAGTGAATTCTGGGTTGCTATCAAGAGAAAGATTGAATTCTATTTTATGTTTAGCATTGGATTTTGTAGTTCCAGTTCGAATAACAAATCCACCATGAGGCATTTTGCTATGGTTTCTCTTTAGTTCTTCTTCGGAAATAAAATTTACAGTTGTATCGTAATCAGCAAAGTAGTTTGGCATTGTTTTTATCTCGTTTTCTATTCTTGATAAATCTTCACCATCTTTACATACTACATAGCAGATCCTTTTATGCATTTTGCAAGGTGAGATGTTTAGATTTTCAAAGTTTTTAACTTTTTTCAGTATTTCCTCTGAGGGTACTGTATATTGGACTCCATCTTTTACGCCCTTTATTTTTCTAATAGCATCTGAATGACCTTGACTTATTCCTTTTCCCCAAAACGTATAGTTTGTACCATCAGGCAAAATAGTTTCACCTAATAATCGGATAAGTGAGAAAAGACCCGGGTCCCAGCCTACAGATATAAGGCTTAACTTATTTGATTTTTTGGCTATGTTATTTACCTGTTCAAAATACTCTGGGATTTTTTTGTGATTATCGAAGCTGTCTACTGTATTAAAGTATTGCGATGTCATGGGAACCTGTTCACCTAAATCCTTTGCAGAGCCACCACATAGTAACATTACATCGATTTTATTTTTGAAGTCCAACATATTTGAAATATGTACTACATTGGATTTGGTATCTAATGAATCGGGTTTTCTTCTTGTAAATATGGCTACAAGTTCCATGTCTTGATTCTGGCTTATTGCTAATTCTGCTCCTCGTCCTAGATTTCCATATCCTACTATTCCAATTCGTATTTTACTATTCATGGCGTACCTCCAATAGGATTAATTTATTAAGACCATATTACAAATCAACATAGCTTCCGAAAAATTCTATTGATTTGCTATTAAGAAAATATCTTGTTTCTGCTAATTTATCTATATGCCATCATAAACTAGAAAAATGATATGTTTTAAAGTAAATATAAACGATAATTTTAAGGATAATTGAAGACAAACAAATAAATTTTCCATTAACTTATTATTATAAAAGGTAAAAATACATATAATCTAATAATCAAAAATAGTAATATAATAATCTATTTTTTTCTTAAACTTTAACTAAGTGATTTTGTTGGAATTAAGAATGAAATGTATAAAATATTAGGGCAATATTGTTCAGATAATCCTAAAAAGCGATTTAATACCATATTATATGGATGAGTAAATAATTTGTAGGTGAAGAGTATTTAGCAGAAGGGCTTAATAAATCATCTTTTGATAAAGATATAGTTTTCTGTTCTCGGTAAGGGGAAAATTAAAAAGAGGTTTTCATTCATTGCAAGCAATGAGGAGATTATTATTCAGGATATTCTAAAGAAAAATTGTAATACAATGACAATCACTGTAGAACGAACGGCTATTGATGCTGTTTAAATAGCAGAATTATTATTAAAGGAGTGATTGAAATGACACTATTTAAAAGTTCTGGAATGGCACTTGTTATACCAAATTTGAATGCAGATGGACTTATTCTTCTAACATTTTATAATAAAACGATTCAAAAAAGGTTAATTAAATATTTAACAGAAATTGAAGCCAAAAATAGAAGGATACTAGCGAAGATTTTATGTACAGTGAGATTGAATATAAAGGAAGAGTGCCATGATTAAGACAATTATATATGGTGTAAATGGAAAAATGGGACAGATTTTAAATAAGCAGTTATTAAATGAAAAAGATATGGAGATTGTTGCAGGGATAGATAGAAGTATGCTTGATGTTAAAAGAACATATCCAATATACAATAGCCTATATGAATACAAAGGAGAAGTAGATGTAATAATCGACTTTTCTCATCCTTCCTATTTGGAACAAATAATCGATTATTCTTTAGATAGGAGAGTACCTTTAGTTATTGCTACTACTGGATTTTCTGAAGAGCAGTTTAGAAAAATAAAAATGGCTTCAGAGTATATACCTATACTTTACTCTTCAAATATGTCATTAGGTATAAATATCTTAACAAGAATATTGAGTCAAATAGTTAAAATTTTAAATAGAGATTTTGATATTGAAATTATTGAAAAACATCATAATAAAAAAACTGATGCACCTAGTGGTACAGCGTACTTGTTAGCCGATATAATTAATGAAACTTTAGGAAATAGTAAAAGATATATATATGGCCGAGAGGGTAATAATTCAAAGAGAGAAAATAATGAAATAGGGATCCATTCTATTCGCGGTGGTACTATACCAGGAGAGCATACTATAATTTTTGCTGGTTCTGATGAGATTATAGAATTAAAACATACGGCATTATCTAAGAAAATTTATGCTCAAGGGGCAATAAAAGCAGCTCGGTTTATAGTTAAGGCTAAAAAAGGATTTTATACAATGGACGATATTTTTAATAGTAATGTATAAAGGTAATATGAAATAATTTGTGATTTAGAAAAGTTCTCTTTTCTGGGAAGAATCAAAGTAAGACGAAAACCAGAAGGGAGAATTTTTTTGTGAAATTTCTATGTATGAATATTTACATTATTAGATTAAAAATATATGATGAAAAGAGAGAATTGAACCAAAATAGAGAAATCATAGAATACAAATTTGAAATAATGAAACTTAATAACTAATTATAAGAAAATTAAAGGGGGGATAGCTAATGACAATTGAAGAAATATGTGAAAAAGGGATTAGTTGTGAAGAAAACTTTTTCTATGGTGAGGTGCTAGAGGTAAAGAAACTATATGAGTTTCCTGAAGGTGTTTTTTGTTAGGAAAGACTAGTGAAAGACATGGAGTTATTATGGGGAGTTAATGATTTAAAAGACCTAAGGATTGGCATTAAAAAAAATAAAAAAGGAGAATCCAGATATTAGTTTTATATTCAGATATGGCAGCAGTCTTAATAGAGTAATTGAAAAGAAATAAATGATAAGTAATTGGGGATATGAGTATAAGGGAATCTATGTTGGCTATTCATTTATATTAGATGATATGAAGCTAGATGAAAGTTGCCCTTCTATTGAATACTTAAATAGAGAAGTTATAGACGAGTTGCTTTTACTTGATAAAGAAGTATTTGATTCTTTTAACATCACGAAAAAACAGCTGATCAGCAGTTTGAGTGATGAGGCCATATTATTTTAGTTTATAAGAAGGATGAGAAGATAGTAGGCTATATAATAATGGAGCTATATGGTGAGAACAATAAAAACTGCTTTATAAGGAATGTTGGAGTAAGTGAAGTTGAAAGAGGAAAGGGCTATGGAAGAAAGTTGATATTACATGGTTTAAAAGAAGCAAAGAAAGAAGGCTCATTAAAAGCCATGTTGTGGGTTGGAAATGTAGAGGATATCAATTTCGAGGAAAAGGTTAATATTGTAGGAATCACTGTTACAGTTGATGTCTTTCCTAGGGTGGTGGAAATCGCAAGAGTTTATCAGAAAGGAGGAATTCCAGTTGTGTCAGGCGGCATACATATTAGTGCATTTCCTGAACAGGCTAAGGAATACTTTGATGTAGTTGCTGTAGGTATGGCTGAAACAACTTGGCCAAATATAATACAGGATTTTCAAGATAAGAAGCTTAAAAGAATTTATTAGTGTGATTGTAAAATTACAGGAAGTGATATCGTTTCACCAGCATATCATTTGGTTGATAATAAAAAATATTTGTACTGTAATATAATAAGTACCGGTAAGAGGTATCCCTTTAGATGTGATTTTTGCTATAATATTTGTGAGGCTTATAAATCCTTTTAATTTTTTATACAGAAAGTACGGAAAAGCAACGGAGAAATTATGTGAATTAATAACTTATGAGCGGGTTGGAAGATTAGCAGAAAAGATATCCTATTGAATAAGATGATAGATAATTTTCCATTATTTAAAGGCAAAAAGAAGTATGCTAAATGTGTAGAATATGGTTTTTTTATAGAATTAACTGATTAAATACTGAAAAAGCATGGGAACAAACTGGGTATAAAGAATTTAGAAGACTGTAAAATCGATATAGAGATAAGACAAATTGTTGAAGAAACCCCTTATGAACGCAAGGAGGAGTAGGGAAAATGTACAAATATATCGAGTTTAAAGATGTAAAAAAAGTTTATAAAATGGGGGATGTAGAGATTAATGCTTTGAATGGTGTAAACTTTTCCATCAACAAAGGTGAGTTAGTTATTGTAGTAGGAGCTAGTGGAGCTGGCAAAAGTACCATATTGAATATATTGGGAGGAATGGATAGACCTACTTCGGGGGAAATATATGTGGACAACAAGAAAGTACACAATCTTTCTGATAAGGAACTGATTACCTATAGGAGAAATGATATTGGATTTGTATTCCAGTTTTATAATTTAGTTCAAAATTTAACTGCAAGGGAAAATCTGGAATTGGCAACACAAATATGTAAGAACCCTTTAGATATTGATCGGGTATTGGAGGATGTAGGATTAAGCCATAGAAAAAATAATTTCCCTTCCCAATTATCTGGAGGAGAGCAACAAAGAGTAGCAGTAGCGAGAGCCTTAGCAAAAAATCCTAAACTTCTACTATGCGATGAGCCTACAGGTGCCTTAGACTATAATACAGGAAAATCCATATTAAAACTACTACAAGATACATGTAGAAAAACTGGAATGACTGTAGTTATCATAACCCATAATTTAGCTATTGCTCCTATGGGTGATAAAATAATCAAGGTAAGAAATGGCATAGTAGAAAGTCAAACTATAAATGAAAATCCAGTTCCAGTAGAAAGGATTGAATGGTAGTTATGAAAGATCCTCTATTAAAAGACATTGCACGAGACATAAAAAAGTCCCTCGGTAGATTTTTATCTATAACGGCCATCATAGCCTTGGGGGTGACTTTTTTTACTGGGGTAAAGATAGCCCCAGAAGATATGAAAAAAACTGCTGATAAATATTATGATGATTATAATTTAATGGATATAAGGATTGTGTCCACATTGGGTTTAACCGAAGATGATTTAAAAGAAGTTGAGAAAGTAGAAGGAATAGACAAAGTTATTGGCAGTTATACTATAGATGTTTTAGCTAAATTCGATGAACAGGAAGTGGTGCTAAGGGTTCATCAGTTGCCAGAGGAAAATGGTATTAATAATATAAGATTGATAGAAGGAAGATTACCTGAAAAGCCCTGGGAATGTGTAATAGAAAAGGGTAAAATTGGTGAACTTATAGTGCCAATTGGCTCTACCATAAGATTAGAATCGGGGCAGGAAGAACCTTTAAGCGATTATTTAGAATATAAGGAGTTTAAAGTTGTAGGACTGGTTCAAAGTCCATATTATTTATCCTTTCAGAAGGGCAGCAGCAATATCGGTACCGGTCAGGTTAAAACCTTTATCATGATCCCAAAAGAAAATTTTAAACTGGATTACTATACTGATATCTATTTAACAGTTAAAGGAGCTAAGGAATTAAATTCCTATGATGATGAATATTTCAATATCATCGATCCGATTACAGCTCAACTAGAAGAAATAGCAAAAGAAAGGGAAGTTATAAGGTATGAGGAGATAATCCAGGAAGCTAAAGAAGATTTGGAAAAAGGTAAGAGGGAGTACTTTGATAAAAAAGAAGAAGTAGAAAGGGAACTTGCCGATGCACTGAAAGGAATTGAAGATGGGAAAGAAGAAATAGCTAAAGGAGAAAGGGAGTTAGAGAATAGGGAGAGGGAATTTTATAAAACCATTAGAGAAGGAAAGGCAAAATTAGATAATGCGGAAAGGAACCTGCAAAAAGGTGAAGAAGAATATAATTTAGCCTTAAGAACCTTTGAAGAAAACAAAAAACTAGCCGAAGAAGAATTTAAGAAAGCTGAAGAAGAGATTAAAAAGGGGGAAAAAGGAATAGTAGAATTAGAAAATTCAATTACCCAAATCAATATGGCCTTGGAAAATCTCTTGCTTCCCGAGAAAGAAAAAGAAAAGCTAACCGTGGAACTTCAAACTTTAACCAAAACGTTAGAAGAAACGAAGGAATCTGTTGAAATTGGCAAAAGGGAAATGGAATTAAAAAGGCTTGAATTAACAAAGGGAGAGAAAGAATTAGCAAAAACTAAGGAATGGCTCGATTCTACTAGGAAAGCAATTGAAGATGAAAGACAAAAACTAATAGAAGGAGAAAGAACAGGGCTTTTAGAAATTGAAAAGGCTAGAAAGGACTTAGAAAAGGCAAAGGAGGAAATTCAAAAAGGAGAAAAAGAATACATAGAAGCTAAGGAGGAAGTTGAAAGAGAATTAGGAAAGGCATGGAAAGAGATAGAGGATGCAGAAGAAGAGATTGAGGACATTGAAAAAGGAAAATGGTATGTTTTGGATAGGAATAGCCATTACTCCTATGTGGATTATGGTGGAGCAGCAGATAGAATTGATGCTCTATCCCAGGTCTTCCCAGTATTTTTTGCCTTAGTATCAGCTCTAGTTTGTTTAACCACTATGACTAGAATGGTAGATGAGCAGAGGGTAAATATTGGTACATTAAAGGCACTAGGTTATGGCAAAGGCCCTATAGCTTTAAAATATATTTTGTATGCTTTATTTGCGACCCTATTAGGTTGTATTATAGGGATTGCTATAGGATTTACATTATTCCCAACTGTAATATTTAATGCCTATGGGATAATGTATATGCTGCCACCAGTTGAGCTTCACTTTAATCCAATTTTAGCCTTATCTACATCTTTGATTGCAATAGGGCTTACCACTTTTACTGCATATATATCTTGCAGTAATGAATTAAAGGAAACTACAGCAGCTCTCTTAAGGCCAAGAGCTCCTAAGGCTGGTAAGCGAATACTCCTTGAAAAAATACCACTTATCTGGAATAGATTTAATTTTAGTTGGAAAGTGACCATTAGGAATATATTTAGATATAAGCGGAGATTCTTCATGACTGTTTTTGGGGTTGCAGGTTGTACTGCATTAATTTTAGCAGCTTTTGGGATTCGGGATTCCATTAGAACAGTTGTAGATAGGCAATTTGGAGAATTGTTTACCTATGATATAGCAATAGGATTAAGCTTTGAGTCAACAGAATATCTAGAGGATGAAAGAATTCTAGGATACGAATTGCTTTACAAAGAAATGGGAGAAATCAGCTTTAATTCTACTACCAAAGATATTACCATAATTGTTCCAGAGGATATTGATTCTATTAGTAGATTTATTAATCTTCGAAATAGGAAAGATAAAACTACTATCCCTATACCAGAAAAAGGGGTTGTTATTACAGAACAGGTTAGTAGGAGTTTAGGTATTAAAGTTGGGGATGAAATAGTATTTAGGAATAGCGAAAATGACGAGGAGAGAGTAAAAATCCAAGGGATTGCAGAAAACTACATTGGAAACTATATATATCTAACCAAAGAATATTATGAAGAGATTTTCTCGGAGAAAGTAAAATACAATGAAGCTATTGGAGAGATTAAGGAAAAAACTAGAAAATTTCAAGATAAGCTTTCAAAAGACTTATTAAGCAAAGAAGGTATCTATAATGTTAGCTTTAATACAACTATAAAGGAAGATTTTGATGATACTATATGGAGTTTAAGCTATGTAGTATTGGTCATGATATTTTCTGCAGGGGCCTTGGCTTTTGTAGTATTGTATAATCTAACCAATGTAAATATATCGGAAAGGATAAGGGAGATTGCCACCATAAAGGTATTAGGTTTCTATGACAGGGAAGTATCTGCTTATATCTACAGAGAAAATATCATATTGACCATTTTAGGCACCTTAGCAGGCCTTGTTATTGGAATATTTCTACACAGGTATATAATGACTACCGTTGAAATGGATAATTTAATGTTTGGATTGGAATTAGAGTTTAGATCCTATATTATTTCCATAGTATTAACCCTTGGATTTGCAGCTCTTGTGAATATGGCTATGTACTGTAAACTGAAGAATGTCAAAATGGTGGAATCCCTTAAAAGCATAGATTAAAATCAAATGAAAATAATACTCCCAATTAAACTGATTTGTTAATGGGAGTATTATTTTTTTCTATGAAGGAATTCAATAAAGAATGTGGAATTATATAAATAAGTGAAAATATTGGAGAGGGGCGTATAATGAAAAGAGTTAAATTTGTAATCCTTATTTTTTTATTTATAAACTACATATTTCCTTCTACAGTAAAGGCAGACATAGGTCCTAAACCATCAATAAAGTTAATAGTCGAAAATCCTCCTGAAGGTAAATACTATCTTGATTTATTGATAGATTATGAAATGTCTCATTCCTATACCAATGTGAAGGAAAAAGATTTGGATGACATAAATGTGTATAATATTTTAAAAAATTACAAGGTGGATGGATGGCGTCCAGCCCTAGTTACAGGTACCAAAGTTCCTTTATTTGGAGAGCTTACAGGAAAAATAGAAAATGATACAATGGTTCATTCATTTAGCTATTTAGGAGTGCCCGATAGATTTAAGGTAATAATAGTTAAAGAATCTGGAGAAGTAGTAGTTTCTAGGTAGTATATTGAAGTTAACTAATGTAATATTTATAATTTTAGGGTTAATTTTTACTAGCCTTGGACTGATAGAAGTTGCAATACACCTATTACCTACTACACTCTTTTTAATCGTAGCTTCAATATTGTTTGCAAAGGGTTCTAAATAGATTTGATACTTGGTTTAGAAGCACAAAGTTATATTAAAACTATGCTGAAGATTTCATTAGAGATGGATCTATGACCTTAAAAAGGCAAGTAAAATTAATGGTATTGTCGGATCTTATCTAAATAATTCTATTAATAATATCAAATAACAGATTTGTTAAATTATTTATAGTCCTGATAATAATAGTTAAATACTATTATTTTATTTTCAAAATTGAAACTAAAAGGGAATGAAAATTTCAATATACTTATATGTTTTTTTAAACTGTTATTGTTCTATTACCGGAAGCAAACATGCATAATATTATCATAAACCACAATTACTACTACGAAGATATCTGATATATTATTAATAAAAAGTAAATTATGAGGTGAGGAAGAATGGAATTATTTACAAGTAAAAAATGGTGGGGTTACACAGGGAGGTTTTTGCTTATCCACATTGTTACTTATAGCATAGTAGCAGTTGTGTTTTCATTTGTGAAGGATGCTTTACCAACTTCAAGCAGAATAGCTTTAGATTTTTACAAACTATATGAACCATTCAATTTTTTAGTATTAATTACCCAAATTATACGGGGGATTATTATATCTTTTGCTCTTTACCCTTTTTATAATTCCATCATAAAAAGTAGTCGTAGGGTGCTAGTCCTTTTTGGTTTGCTGTGGGGAATGGTGGTTGTAGGGTCCCTTGAGCCATTACCCGGTTCAATTGAAGGTATGATTTACACGACAACAACCCTACTTGAACATCTTATGGTGATGATAGCTGGCGCTATTCAGGCTTTACTGTTTTCATGGCTATTCCTGTGCTGGGAATATAAGGTTGGGAAGATAGATTTAATAAGGGACAGGCATGAAAAAAGATATAAGGATTATTTGACTCGATTCATACTGCTTCATGTTATTACTTATACGCTTATAGGAGTTCTTTTCTATCAACTTCAAGATTATAAAGTAGCTTTTGAAGTCCAAGAATATTTTAAACTTTTCCGTCCCACTGATCACCCTCTTGTAAAATATTCAGTATTTATTCAAATATTACGTGGGGGAATTTTGGCAGTATTTCTTTATCCTTTTTATCACATTTTTATGGGGCGGGAGCAAGGCTGGATATTATTGTTTGGTTTAACAGTACTTGGTTCAATGGTATTTATTCCTAATTTTATCATCAGACTTACTGAGGTTTCTTTTATTCAAGTGGTTCTTGAAAATATAGTTGGGCTGCCTGAAATTGTTGTTCAGATATTGCTTTTTTCATGGTTGTATATAAAATGGGAAGAGAAAAAAACAGAGCAAACTAATGAAAAAGTATAATAACAGTAGGGGAAGGAACATTACAAAGAATATTGTTAGCAGCCTTGTTGTACTTAAAATTATTATCTAAGCAGTACAATTTTACCAATTATAAGATGTATAGGACATATCTATTACAGATTAGGTCTATTTTTCGAGCTGGGTTTATGATGGGTGATATAATTACCTATCATTTTTGTTTTAGATAAGAACAGCTAAAAAGAAGGAATTTGAAAAGAAAACTAGAATATATATCAATGTCAAGAATTGGTAAGAAAAGATCATATTTTGGAAGGATTGGAGACAAGGAATAAATTTGAAAAACCATAGTAACTAGCTTTGCGATTGGCTTGGTAAGACTATGTTAAAGAACGAATATTTTTTCAAAGTTATAACTCATTATAGACTTAAAGTTATGGATTTAGTGTTGAACAGAAGCTGAGATTATATGGATGTTGTAGTCGTCCATGGTGTACGATAAGGGAAATATTCATAATTACAAATATTATATGATTGGGGTAGTAAAATGTCACAAAAAAGGGAATTTCGAAGGTCGTGTATTTCAGATTTAGGACATGTTCTACAAATGGAGAATGATTTTTGAAAGGGTTTAATTTTTGAAGAAAATGTAAGGCAGTTTCTTTCAAATCCATTAAATTGGATTTTTGCATGTGTCCAAGATAACAAAATCATTGGTTTTGCCTATGGATATAAACTTAATCATCTGGATAATAATGGTAATATGTTATACATTCATGAAGCAGCTATACCTCCTCAATATCAAAGACAAGGTATTGGATTTCAAATTATTAATGGTATAAAGAATGCTTGAAAACTGAAAGGTATTTGTAAATTCTTTTTATTTACACAGAAACATAATACTGCTGCTTGCGCACTGTATGAAAAAGCTGGAGGAGAGAAATTAAATAATATTCAAGATGTAATTTATTTTTTTAGTAAGTTTAATTAATTTTCTATAGATCTTTATTTTTTTAAGAAAGCAAAAAATATGGGGGTGTAAATATGTTTAAGGCAATTCCTAATAAAGAACAAATAGAATCCTTATTAGGTGAAATAGCGATGGAAGCGTGGAATGAACTTGTTCAATTTGTCGAGTCAAATTATGAATTTGACCCTGTATGGGAAGAAGGTGGGAAATATGGGGTTTGGGAAGTAAAATATCGCAGAAGCGGTAGAACTTTATGTGCGTTTTATGTAAAAGAGGGACAGTTTACTGCATTAGTTATATTTGGGAAAGCAGAAAGACAGAAATTTGAGTTATTGCAAAATGAATTTTCGCTTGAAATTATCGAGTTATATTCGAATACTCGCCAATACCATGATGGTAAATGGTTATGGATCAATGTTTCTGATATGAGTTTAGTTGAAGATATTAAGAGATTGATAACAATCAAAAAGAAACCTAAAAAGATGCGGAACTAATTGTTTAAGCATAAAATATATATAAATAAAGCAAAAAAGGAAATGTTTTAGATTTTTTGCGTGATATCATAAAATTGGAAAACATACTTGCAAGTATGAATTTGTTAAAAGGGGTAGCAGTATGGAGAATGTGGATATTATACAAAAAAGCATCGATTATATTGAAGAAAATTTAAAAGCTGAATTAACGGTTGAAGAGCTAGCAAAAAACTCAGGTTTTTCACTATTCCATTATTATCGAATATTTCAAACTGAAAGTGGCATGCCAGTCATGCAATATATATTATTACGAAAGCTTAAGAATGCAATTTACGAGATAAGCTGCGGAAAAAAAGCTATTGATGTGGCATTAGATTATGGATTTGAAACTTATGCAGGGTTTTTTAAAGCTTTTAAAAGAGAATTCGGTACTTCTCCAACCCAGTATTTAAAAAAACATACTGTTAACAAACCCCACAAAATCATTTTGAAACAGGGGGAATACATTATGATATCACATAAAAAAATAAGGAAAATATTGACTAATTGGAATTTAGCCAATGTTGATATTATAGATATATATCATGAAGGCAATGGATTTAAATTAGAAAATGTTTGGTATATAAACGGTAACTTGGTTTTAAAAGTATATAAAAATTTATATAGATTGAAAAATGATATAAAAATCTCTAAATCCTTATTAAAAGCAGGGTTTGAATCTCCAACTCCTATGAAAACATATGATGGTCATGATTATGTAATAGATGATGATATCTATTTTTACCTTACCAATCGGATAAAAGGAGAAAGGGTAAAAAGTAGTGCTTGTTATAAAGATGATTTTGAAATTAAAATGCAGCACTTAGGTGCAGCTATAGGTAAATTGCATTTAGCTTTGAATAAATTTGATGAGGAAGTCCTTTTAAATGAACCAAATCTTTATGAAACTATAAAGGACTGGGCAATACCCGAAATAAAAAAATACATGGACCTGCCAGATAGTTTTTATGAGAACTATCTAAAGAATTTTGAAGGATTGTATCCAGACTTACCAAGACATGCAATCCACCGAGATCCTAATCCAAGCAATATTATAATGAAAGATGGCAAAATAGTAGGATTTATTGACTTTGAACTGTCAGAAAAGAATGTTAGAATTTTTGATCCTTGTTATGCTTCTACTGCAATTCTATCTGAAAGTTTTGATGAAAATGATTTTAACAAGCTGCAAAAGTGGATTGCAATTTATATGGATATAATTGATGGGTATGATAGTATTTGCAAATTATCTCATAAGGAAAAACAGGCTATTCCTTTTGTAATATTTGCAATTCAAATGATATGTGTAGCATATTTTAGTAATATAGAAAAATATGCTAAACTTGCTGAAGTGAATAAAAAATTCTTAGATGGTTATATGACAATAAAGACTTATTAAATATTATACGACAATAATCTGGCAAACTTTAAAGTTTGCTAGATTTTTTAATTTGCCTGAATCATTAGCTGTGGGAATTCGTTGGAGAAAAGAAGGAGTTATATAAGAAATGTAGAATATTATATGATAGGGATTAGTAATAAAAAATTTCTTATAATTAAAGATGTTTCTGAACTTTGATTGGAAATAATTTGTTAACCAAATATAAAGGATGAATAAGTATGTCTAAACGAATTAAAGTATCTGTAAGAAACTTAGTCGAGTTTGTACTTCGTTCAGGAGATATAGATAATACCTTTGTGGGAAGTACTAGGGCTGTAGAAGGGACAAGAGCCCATCAAAAGGTGCAAAGCTCTTATGGGGCAGAATATACTCCAGAGGTTGTATTAAGTCATGTTTTAAGCTTCGAGGATTTTACACTAGAGGTAGAAGGTAGAGTAGATGGCATTATAAGGATAGATGAATATATAATTATAGATGAGATTAAAAGCACTGTAAGGTCTTTAGAAGATATTGAAGAAGATTATAATCCACTCCACTGGGCTCAAGGAAAATGCTATGGATACATATATGCAAAAGGAAATAGGCTAGATGAATTGCAGGTTCAACTTACTTATTTTAACATTGAATCGGAAGAGACTAAGAAATTTATTAAATCCTACACTTTTCAAGAATTAGAAGAGTTTTTTCTAGGGCTAATTGAAAAATATGTAGAATGGGCAAGTATAGTTTATTACTGGCAAAAGGTTAGGAATGAATCCATAAAAGAGCTTTCTTTTCCCTTTAAAAGCTATAGGAAAGGTCAGAGGAAATTGGCCGTTGCAGTATATGAGACCGTACTTAATGGAAAGAACCTTTTTGTCCAAGCTCCAACAGGAATAGGAAAGACTATTTCCACTATATTTCCTTCCATTAAAGCTATTGGGGAGGGTATTGCTTCTAAGGTATTCTATTTAACGGCAAAGACTATTACTAGAGAGGCAGCTTTAAACTCTATAAAACAGATGATATGGAAAGGGCTAAGAATTAAGTCCATCGTTATTACTGCAAAGGAGAAAGTATGTTTGAATCAGGAAGTAAAGTGTAATCCTAAAGACTGTCCTTATGCCAAAGGGCACTTCGACAGGGTGAATAAAGCTATAATGGATCTTTTAAACAATGAAGACATGATAACAAGGGAAATTGTAGAAAAATATGCAGAATATTATAAGGTATGTCCCTTTGAATTTTCTTTGGATTTAAGCCTTTGGAGTGATGTAATTATATGCGACTATAATTATGTATTCGATCCAAACGTAAGTTTAAAAAGATTTTTTGAGGGAAATGGGGATGATTATATATTCTTAATAGATGAAGCACATAATTTAGTAGATAGGTCTAGGGATATGTTTTCAGTTGAAATTATGAAAGAGCCATTTTTAAAATATAAGAGATTATTTAAAGAAGAGTTTCCGAATATTTCAAAGGCTTTTAACAATTGTAATAATGTTATGAATAGAATAAAAAGAAAGTATCTTTCTATTGAAAATTATTACTATCAGAAAGAGGAAATAATCGATTTATATTCTCCGATAACTAAGCTAATAAAGGAGTTGGAAGAATGGCTTATAAATCAAAAAGGCCATAAACTTTATGAGGAGGCACAAGAACTATATTTTCAATTATTAAGATTTGTAAAAATAGCCGATTTATATGATAAGAGATATGTAACATATATTGAATTGATAGGTAAGGATTTACTTTTGAAGTTGTTTTGTGTAGATCCTTCCAACCTGTTAAGTGAGATACTGAAAAAGGGAAAAGCAGCTATATTTTTTTCTGCCACATTAACCCCCCTTGACTATTATAGGGATGTACTAGGGGGAAATGAGGAGGATTATATCATTAGGTTTTCTTCGCCCTTTCCTAAGGATAACCTGTGTGTTTTAGTAGGAGATAATATTTCTACTAAATATAAGGATAGAGATAAAACTTACTCAAAGGCAGTGGAATATATTGAAGAATTTGTTTTACAAAAAGAGGGGAATTATTTCGTCTTCTTTCCTTCCTATAAATACATGGAGCAAATATATCAATGCTTTATTGACAGAAACCCAGATATTAAGACTATTATTCAGGAAAGCTCCATGTCAGAGAAAGAGAGGGAAGAATTTTTAGATAGATTTAATCATGAAAATGAGGGTACAATGGTGGCTTTTGCAGTATTAGGGGGTATATTTTCAGAAGGAATAGATTTAATAGGGGATAAACTCATAGGGGCTGTAATTGTAGGAGTAGGACTGCCTCAGATATGTTTTGAAAGAGATATTATTAGGGAATATTTTCAATCTTTAAATGGACTTGGATATGAATATGCATACATGTATCCTGGCATGAATAAGGTCCTTCAGGCAGCTGGTCGAGTTATAAGGAGTGAGACGGATAAGGGAGCCATACTCCTTATAGATGATAGATTTGGTACTATAAAATACAAAAGATTATATCCAAGAGAGTGGTTTCATTATGAAAGGGTGGGAAATTCAGAGTCTATTAGAGCAAAATTAATGGAATTTTGGTCCTTGTAGAGAAATGATGAAAATAATGAACCTATTATGAGTTTATATTATGATGATTAATATTATAAGTTTTAAATAGAAAGGATGGGAAAGATGAGACCTATGCATATGGCAGGCTTTCTTTATATTTTTAATATTATTTTTGAAATTACCAAATTCGTGGCACTTTTGTTTTTTATAAGGGTATGTATGACCTATTTAAAAAATAATTCATAAGGGATATTTGGGAGCTTTGTAAATGATAATAAAAGAATATAGGGATAGCGATAATTTAGATTGGGTAAGGTGTGAGGTTTTATCCTTTTTAGATACTGCATACTTTGACAATGTTTTAAGAAAGAAAGAGAAATATAACAATCCTTCCATAGAATTAGTGGAAAAAATAGATAATAAATAATAAAATAGTGGGCTTATTGGATATAGAGTATGTAATAGAAAAAGGAACTGTATGCTACTATACTCATGAGTTAGGAGGAGTAATATGGCATTTTGCTGTATTGCCTGAGTTTAGAAATACTGGAATAGCAATCCAATTATTAAGTAAAGCAATAGATTTCTTAAGGGAAAAAGTTATAAAAAGGTCGAGGCATGGACAAGGGATGATAAAGGGGTAAATGATTGGCACTTAAGTGGATGATTCACCCTAAAAGATCAATACTTACATGTTTATGGAGACAATAAGGAATGTGATGAAATTGGGGATTCTAAAATTAAAGATTTAATTATATGCACTATTTTTGCTTATTATATGGGCGAAAAAATGGATGCGATTAAGGTTTTTAAATCGTTAGTTAATTTAAAATATGTAATGAAGTTTTAAAAGCTTAATATAAATGATAAAGAAAAGGAGTGGTTTAGATGATTAAAATGGTACATATTTGCGTAATGAGGGTTGGCGAACCATAAACTCTTTAATAAACTAAATGGAGGGGAAGTATGAGAATCGAGAAGGATAATGTTGTTATTAGAAGCGCTACTATCAATGATGCTATTCAGCTAAATAAATGGTGGAATGATGGTACTGTAATGGAGCATGCAGGGTTTCCTAATGGATTGGGAGAACCCTTGGAAGATACTATTGACATTATTAAAAGCAGGGGAGAAAGATTGCGTCATCTCTGCATAATAGAAATTGATGGAAAACCCGTAGGGGAATTAAGTTATAAAATTGAAAGAGATAATGTGGCTTATCCTGGATGGGAAATATGCGATGAGAATTATCAAAACAAAGGATATGGACCTAAGATTATAAAGATGTTATTTGAATTTCTTTTCACTGATGAAGATATAAATTCTAGATGTCCAATAAATAAAATTGTTTGGGATACAATGCTTGAAAACAAAAGAGCTCAACATGTGTATGAAACTAAAATTGGAGCGAAGAAAATTCGCATACGAGAAAACGTATGGCAGGACCAACTAGGAAACTTGCGAACTTTTGTAGAATATGAAATTTCAAGAGAAGACTTTTTCAAGAGATTTATTTCAAGTCATCAGGTTATAAATCAGGATATGATTAAAGGTAGTAATATAAAAATCAAATCATTTGAAGAATTCTATTATAAATCGTTTGTTAATATGTTTTATGCTTATTTTTTGCATGACTTCAATATAGAACTCCAGTATTCACAAGTTGAAGAGATTTGCTTAGACATAATTGAAATGGTAAAAAAACGGATTATATTTCTCGATTTACTGACGATTAATAATGAAGCCAGAGGATTTGTTATCTACCAGATAGATTCTCCAAAAAGTGATTGGTGCCAGAAGGAGGGTTTTGGTTTTATCCGAGAAGTATATATTGAAAGAGAGCTTAGAGAGAAAGGTTTGGGGGGATCACTCATAGCTCATGTTGAGAGAATTCTTAAGGATAAAAATGTTGAACAAATATATTTAACTTCTGATAACGAAACATTCTGGAGTAAATGCGGTTTTATAAAAACTGATGAAATTGGTTATAAAAATCAGGAACCAATTTATGTAAAAAGAATTGATCAGTAATACATAAGTGAATAAGGATGCTCATTGATAAGCATGAAAAGAGATTTGTTAACAAAGGAGTTTTAGGCTCTGGAAGATAAAATTTGTTGTATATAATTTAGATACTATGAAATATATATCAAGTATAGCAAAATATATAACTAAATGTCTTATAAGTAGTAGAGCAGATGAAGTAACACCTTATTTTATGAGTGAAGATATTTACAATTCAGTTAAACACAATCATAAAAGAATTTTTTCTGTGGAGGATAGTGCACATGTTGAGATATTTTTTGACCATCCAACTGAATATGAAGCAAATGTTCTTGAATTTATAAAAGATTTGAACTAAATTATGAATTTGCAGATACGTTAGATATATAGGATTACGAAAAATAAAACTATAGCTATTGTTGAGGAGTTAATGGATGTTAATGTAAAGAATGTGAAGAGAGAATACTAAAAGAATATTGAATTTTTAGCCAATAGAGTTATAAAATATTCTACGGGTAGGTAAAAAAGTAAGAGGAGGAGATTATAAATGAAAATAGAAGATTTGAGAAGGATCAGCAATGAGGAAGAGAGAGTTGCAACCCTCTATGAAATATTTGATGAAGATTCTAGATTATCTTCTAAAGCAACAAGGGTTGAATTTTTTACTACAGTAAGGCATATTGAAAAGCATTTAAAACCTGGAATGAAAATATTAGACTTGGAGCGGGTACTGGAGAATATAGTTTATACTTTGCGGAAAAAGGCTATGATGTAACAGCAATTGAACTGGTTGAAAAACATGTGAACCGAATTAAGGAAAAGAAAAAGCCAGGTATGAGCCTTAAAGTATTTCAAGGGAATGCTTTAGACCTTTCAAATTTTCAGGATAATCAATATGATATAGTTCTCTGTTTTGGCCCCTTGTATCACTTAGGGGATAGAGAGGATCAATTAAAATGCATCGAAGAAGTTAAAAGAGTATGCAAAGAAGAAGGCATAATGTTCTTTGCTTTCATTAACAACGATATGGTCATTGTTACTCAAACTATGTGCTATGAGCCAGACTATCTAATAAATGGGCCATATAATCGCCAAACTTTCAAAGTGAATGATTTTCCCTTTGTATTTATTACAGTCCAACAGGCCAGGGAACTATTGCAATCATCAAAATTGATTATTGTATCTGAAATTGCTGCAGATGGTTTAAGTGAATTATTGGCTGATAAAATAAATAATATGGATGATGAAAGTTATAGACTATGGTTAAAGTTTCATTATTATTATAGTGAAAAACCAGAATTTTTAGGAGCAAGTAACCATTTATTATTTGCCGCTAAAAAATAAAAAATAGCAATAATGAGTTGGGAAACTGAAAGGGGATATTAAAGTGAATTATAATTTATACATAGTAAATGTATAAGCAGCCATATATAGGGGGAATAAATGGTTAATTATAAAAAGAAGTGAAAAAGAAGAACATGGTCCAGGGCTTATGTCCTTA
The DNA here is from genome assembly GCF_900106765.1 of Tepidimicrobium xylanilyticum. Lineage (NCBI taxonomy): Bacteria > Bacillati > Bacillota > Tissierellia > Tissierellales > Tepidimicrobiaceae > Tepidimicrobium > Tepidimicrobium xylanilyticum. The sequence continues at coordinate 74,755 of NZ_FNNG01000011.1, read as the reverse complement.
GTTGGAGGAAAAGTAGAAACAAATATAGCAGAAGATGGTGTTTTGGAGAGGACTTTAAGAAGGGAAATAATGGAGGAGGTTGGGATAGAAGTTTCAGATATGATACATTATTTGGAGAGCAAATCATTCTTATTAGCCGATGGACAAGTAGTTGTAGATGTGGTTTTTGTGTGTAAATATAAATCAGGAGAAGCACAGCCTGTGGCTACCGATGAAGTTGGGGAAATATATTGGATGACTTGTGAAGAGGTATTAGAAAACGGAAAGGCTCTTATATGGTTAAAGGATACCATCAAAAAAGCTGAAGATGTTAGATTAAGATTAGAAAGAGGGGTATAATGGACATTTTTGAAATGTTTTATAATAACAGAAATGAAGAACAGGCAATACCCATGGCTAAATATATGAGGGATATATTTCCTTTTCTCGGATTTAAAAAGCCAGAAAGGGTTAAGTTATCCAAAGAGTTCTTAAAGGCTAAAAGAAGGGAAGATAAGATTGACTGGGACTTTATTTTTAAATGCTACCAAATGCCTGAAAGAGAATTTCAGTACTTAGCCATAGATTACATGGAAAAGGTAAAGGATAAGTTCACTCCAAAGGATATGGAAAATATAGAAAAGCTAATAACTACAAAATCTTGGTGGGACTCTGTAGATGCTATAAGTAAAATAGTAGGACATGTAGCTATAAAATATCCTAGGATAAAAGAGGACTATATAATAAAATGGATGAAATCAGATAATATCTGGTTAAAAAGGACATCCATCATATTTCAATTGCAATATAAGGATAAAACTGATACCGATTTTTTAGCTAAAGCAATATTGTATAATTCCCAGACTGATGAATTCTTTATAAATAAAGCAATAGGTTGGGCCTTAAGGGAGTATTCTAAAACTAATAAGGAATGGGTAAAGAATTTTATAGATAAAAATGCACTTCATCCTTTAAGCGTTAGAGAAGGAAGTAAGTATTTATAGGAAAATGGGGTGAGATTATGTTTCAAGATTTAAAAATCAGTAAGGCTAGAAAAGAAGATGCCCAAAAGGTATTAGAATTCTTAAATATTGTTGGTGGAGAAAGTGACAACCTGTTGTTTGGTGAAAATGAATTTAAAAATATGCCTGTAAAAAGGGAAATGGAAATAATAGAAAATATCAATTCATCAGATAAATCCGTTATGTTTGTGGGCAAGATTGGGGAAGAAATAGTTTCCATTGGTTCATTACAAGGATTGACAGGTAGAACTCGTATTGCTCATAGAGGTCGACTTGCTATTAGTGTTAAGAAAAAATACTGGAATCAAGGAATTGGTACTAAAATGATGGAAGAACTGATTGCATTTGCAAAAGATATTGCAAAACTAGAAGTTATAGAATTAGAAGTGAGGTCTGATAATCTAAGTGCAATAAGGCTTTATGAGAAATTTGGGTTTAAAAGGATTGGTTTATATAAAAAGTATTTTAAGATTGGTGAAGAATATTTTGATGCTTTACTAATGAATCTCTATCTTTAGTGGTATGCAGATGTGCAAAAATGATTTTATAGCTTAACTTTATATTGACTTTTTTATAATATTATGATATTCTAATAAAAATCTTATAATAGGTCCTTTAAACTGAACCAGAGAGTTCAAAAAGGAAAGTATAAATGCGGGATATTTATGCCTTCCTTTAGGGAGGCTTTTTTCACGCAATCCTTTAACTAGATCCAGTGAGACTAGAAGGAGGTAGAAATATGAAACATTTAATTGATCCTATGGATATTACCATGGATGAATTAGAAAATTTATTGGATTTAGCAGAAAAGATTATGAAAAAGGAAGAGGATTTTAGACAATCTTGTGCTAATAAAATATTAGCTACATTGTTCTATGAACCTAGCACAAGAACAAGACTTAGCTTTGAAGCTGCTATGATTAGACTAGGAGGCAGTGTAATTGGTTTTTCTGAAGCAGGGGTTAGTTCTGCAAGGAAAGGAGAAAGTATTCCCGATACTATTCGTACCGTTAGTTCTTATGTAGATATTATTGCTATGAGACATCCAAAGGAAGGAGCGCCAAAACTGGCTTCCTACTATTCTTCGGTCCCCATCATCAATGCAGGTGATGGCGGTCACCATCATCCTACTCAAACTTTAACCGATATACTTACTATAAAAGTGAAAAAAGGTCAGTTATCCAATCTAACTATTGGATTGTGTGGTGATTTAAAATTTGGTCGCACAGTCCATTCTCTTGTAAAGTCAATGTCTAGGCATGGGAACGAATTTATATTGATTTCCCCTCAAGAGTTACAAATTCCCGAATATATTAAAATGGAATTATCTAGAAATTCTAACTGTTCCTTCATGGAAGTAGAGAAGTTGGAGGATGTAATCGATAAGCTAGATATCCTATATATGACGCGAGTCCAAAGGGAAAGATTTTTCAATGAGGAAGATTACATTAGATTAAAAGATAGCTATATTTTGGATAAGGGAAAATTAAAGCTAGCCAAGAAAGATCTGTGCATTCTTCATCCATTGCCAAGAGTCAATGAAATTAGCTATGAAGTAGATGAAGACCCAAGGGCTTGTTATTTTGAACAGGTGAAATATGGAATGTATATTAGAATGGCCCTTATTTTAAGGTTACTGGGGGTGATGTAATGTTATATATAGATAGCATTTCTAAAGGTATTGTAATAGACCATATAAGGGCGGGTAATGGCTTTAGAATATTCAAATATCTTGGCTTAAATAATGCCGATTTTAGAGTAGCCCTGATAATAAATGCTCAGAGTAAAAAATACGGAAAAAAAGATTTAATAAAAGTTGAGAACGTTATGGATTTGGATCTGACCATGTTAGGCTTCATAGATCCGAATATTACAATAAATATTATTGAAGATGAAAAAGTAGTTAAGAAGATAAATCTGTCTTTACCCAAGGAAGTAGAAGGAATAATCAGCTGTAAAAATCCCAGATGCATAACTTCTGAAGAGAGGCACATAGTCCATAAATTTATTCTAATAGATGAGGAAAAGGGTATATACAAATGCGACTACTGTGATCAGATATATTCATGGGAGGGGTAAAATGGATTTATTAATAAAGAACTGCAGGATAATAGATGAAACTAAGGACATGATGGGAGATATTTATATAAAAAATGGGAAGATAGCTGACTATGGTAAAGATATAGACTTAAACTGCAAAACTATAGATGGGACTAATTTAGTAGCCATGCCTTCTTTCATAGATATGCACGCTCATTTCAGAGAACCAGGATATACCTATAAAGAGGATTTATATACTGGAAGTAAAGCTGCACTAAAAGGGGGCTATACTTGTGTAAACCTAATGGCAAATACCAATCCCATAGTAAGCAGTATGGATATTGTAGCTTATGTTCTCAGTAGAGCAAAAGAATTAGATTTAATAGATATACACCAGACCTTGTCTGTTACAAAGGATTTTGATGGTGAAAGTATAGAACATTTGGATGAGATAGATAACAGGGTTAGATTCATTTCTGATGATGGGAAAGGAATACAATCCAATAATATAATGTATAAAGCTATGATTAAAGCCAAGCAAAAAGGCTTGACCCTAATAGCCCACGAGGAAGATGAAGAAATTTTAAAGATGGATAATAGACTGTCAGAAAATATTATGACTTTGAGAGACCTTTATCTAGCAAAATTGACAGGAGCAAGGCTACATCTTGCTCATGTTAGCACCAAGGAATCTATTGAAATGATTAAAAGGGCTAAAGGTGAAGGGGTTAAGGTCACCTGCGAAGTAACCCCTCACCACATATGCCTATATGATTTGGACTATAGAGTGAATCCACCCATCAGGGAAAAAGAAGATGTAAAGTCTATCATGGAAGGTATTAAAGACGGAACAATAGATGTGATTGCCACAGATCACGCTCCCCATTCATTAGAAGATAAGGAAAAAGGTGCTCCTGGAATATCAGGTTTAGAAACAGCCTTTTCCATATGTTATACCACATTAGTTAAGTCAAATGTTATTTCAATAAACAGATTGTCCCAGTTGATGTCTGGAACTCCTGGACGGTTAATGAAAGTTAATAAAGGTAAAATCAAGAAGGGATATGATGGGGATATGGTATTAGTAGATTTGGATGGAAGAATGATTGTTGATTCTAATAAATTCCTTTCCAAAGGCAAAAATACACCCTTTCATGGAATGGAATTTTATGGAAGAGTACTAGCTACTATATGGAAGGGTCAAATTAAATACAATGGGGGGATAGAAGTTGATAATAGATAGATTATATGAGGAGGTTGAAAAAAAGGGCATTGTATGCGTAGGGCTCGACACCCATTTAGATTATATTCCTAAAAAACTAAAGGACGAATATCAGGATGTAGATAGGATAATGTTTGAGTTCAATAAGAGGATTATAGATAATACTTTGGATATAGTTCCAATATATAAATTGCAGATTGCCTATTATGAAGCCTATGGCATAAAAGGTTTAATGGCATATAAAAGGACACTGGAATATATAAAATCCGCTGGTTCTCTTTCCATAGGAGATATTAAAAGGGGTGATATTTCCTCTACTGCTGAAATGTACGGGAAGGCTCATTTTGAAGGGGATTTTGAAGCTGATTTCATAACCTTAAATCCCTATATGGGCTTTGACACCATTACCCCTTATCTAAAGTATTTGGAGAGAAGAGATAAAGGAATATTTGTACTCCTTAGGACATCAAATCCTGGAGCTAAGGATATTCAATATTTAAAAGCAGGTCCTCAATCAAATTATATCTACTATCATATTGGAGATAGATTAAAAGAGTTAGGACAAAATTATATAGGTAGCTGTGGATATAGTTTAATAGGTGCAGTGGTAGGAGGAACCCATATAGATGAAGGGGAAGAAATAAGAAATAAGTATAAAAATATGTTCTTTCTAATTCCAGGCTATGGTCGCCAAGGGGGAAAGGGAAAAGATGTAGTGATTTACTTAAATAAGAGAAATGGAGGAATAGTTAATTCTTCTAGGGGCATAATAACTTCCTATAAAAAATATGAAGATGGAGATAAAAATTTCGAAAAATATGCGAGGTTAGCTGTATTAGATATGAGGGAGGACATACTAAATGGAGAAAGGATATAAAAAAGGGGTAGTTAAATGGAATATCCAAGTAGCATCAAATATATATGAAATGAAGATGACGCCTCATTCTACTAGGCCTTTTCAAGGAGAACCGGGACAATTCTACATGCTAAGAGGCTGGAAGGGCTTAGATCCTTTTTTGGCAAGACCCATAAGTGTATCCAATATTATTGATGGAGAAATTACTTTTCTTTATGAGGTAAGAGGAAGAGGAACGGATATAATTTCTAAACTTAAATCGGGCGATACTTTGGAGTTAATGGGCCCCTTAGGGAATGGATTTAATACTAGTTTAAAAGGGAATATAGCCTTAATATCGGGAGGTATAGGTATAGCACCGGTTATTTTTTTAGCCAAATCCTTAAAAACTGATGTTGATTTTTATTGTGGTTTTAGAGATGAGGTTTATTGTATAGATGAAATAAAGAAATATAGTAGAAATGTCTATATTTCCACAGAAAATGGGATAGTAGGACATGAGGGTTTGATAACTGAAATCTTTCAACCAGATGGATATGAAGTGGTATATAGCTGTGGACCAGTAGCCATGATGAAGAAGGTAGTTGAAATTTGTGAAGGCAAGGTTCCAGTATATATTTCTATGGAAAGTAGGATGGCTTGTGGCATGGGTGCTTGTTTGGGCTGCAGCATAAAAACCTCTAAAGGGATACAGAGGGTGTGCAAGGAAGGGCCAGTTTTTTTAGGCGAGGAGGTTTTTTTCAGTGATTAATACAAAGGTAAATATCTGTGGAATAGAGTTTAAAAATCCTGTAATTGCAGCTTCTGGAACTTTTGGATTTGGTAGGGAATATGCTAATTATTTTCCACTATCAAAATTAGGTGGTATTTGTACTAAAGGGTTGACTCTAAAGAAAAAAGAGGGTAATAAAGGCATAAGGATATATGAAACTACTGGAGGGATTTTGAATAGTATTGGATTAGAAAATCCAGGTATTAATAATTTTATAAAAGAAGAATTGCCCTTTATGATAGAACAGGGTACGGTAATAATAGCCAATGTAGGAGGAAGCTCAATTGAAGACTATGTAAAGGCTGTAGATAAATTAAACGAAACTGAAATAGATATAGTAGAGTTAAACATATCCTGTCCTAACATAAGAGTTGGAGGTATGGCTTTTGGAATAAAATCTAAAATTGCTTATGAAGTAGTTACCGAAGTAAGAAAGGTATGTAAAAAGCCATTAATAGTCAAACTATCCCCAAATGCAGAAAACATAGTCCATGTAGCTGAAAACTGTGTGAAGGCAGGGGCTGATGGATTATCCCTTGTAAATACTTTTGCTGGTATGGCAATAGATATTGAGAAAAGGAAACCTGTGTTTGATAATATTATAGCTGGATTGTCAGGTCCCTGTATTAAACCTATAGCACTGCGGATGGTGTATGAAGTTTCGAAAGCGGTTGACGTTCCTATTTTAGGAATTGGTGGGATTATGGGTTATAAGGATGCAATAGAGTTTATTATGGCAGGAGCTTGGGCGGTACAGATAGGCAGTGGAAATTTTATAAAACCGACTATTACCTTAGATATAATAGATGGAATTGAGAAATTTATGATAAATGAAGGGATAAAATCTTTAGATGAGATTAGGAGGGTTATATAGATGCTAATAAGTATGTTAAAGGAAACGGGTGCTTTACTAGAAGGACATTTTCTTTTGTCTTCTGGGAAACATAGCGATGTGTATATTCAGTGTGCAAAATTGTTGATGTACCCTGAAAGGGCTGAAAAGGCAATTGGATTAATCGTAGACAAATTAAAGGGAGTAGATTTCGATATTGTAGTGGGCCCTGCCATAGGAGGAATTATTGTTAGTTATGAAATTGGCAGACAAGCGGGCAAACCATCTATCTTTGTGGAGAGGGAAAATGGAAATATGAGGTTGAGAAGGGGTTTTACTATAGAAAAAGGACAAAAGGTATTAATTGCTGAAGATGTAGTAACTACAGGTAAATCCTCCTATGAGGCTATAAAAGTAGTGGAAGAACTTGGTGGGGAAGTTGTAGGAATAGCTTGTTTAGTAGATAGAAGTAAAGAAAAGATTATGTATCCAGTTTATTATGGGGTAAAAATAGAAGCAAATATTTACGATAGCGAAAACTGCTCCCTTTGTAAAATGAATAGGTCAATTGTAAAGCCAGGAAGCAGGTAATTTAATTGGCAATTGACAATTTTTGCTAATACACAGTTCACAGTGCACAATTCATAATCTTTGACAAATCACAGTTCACAATGTACGATTTACAATTATTTAGGTCGGCCTCTGGGACAGAGATTCCTTAGCTTTGCCTCGGAATGACACGATATATCTCCCTGAGGCTGACAGCATAAAAGTTGACCTCTGAAGTCTATATTTCCAATGTTAAAAGCATTATTGTTATAGAAGTAAATTTTCATAGTTTGATGTTTTTGTAGCCTTTTTTTTATTTACTGCTATGGAGATATATATGATATAATTTTACTAAGGCCTTATTTGATTTTGCTCATGATGAAATAATGTCTCAAGCTTTTGATATAGAATGTATTAAGCAAACAAGGAGATAACCGTATAGGGGCTTATTTAATATAATATGACTTGGGGACTTTTTTGTTGTCCTAAAAATGTTTGTTTATATCGAAAAAGTCTTCTAATGAGTATAAGGTGTTTTTTTAAAAGGGTTAGTAAAATTGTTAGTTAGGGGGTATTTAGATGACAACATATAATAGAATTGCAGAATACTGGGATAGAGTATTTAGTAAGACCGATATAGGTCCTATTACATCAAAAAGCGTAGGCCACGATGATTTAGACAGATCATTAGATTGGCTTTGTGAGGATTCAAGTTCTATTCTCGATTTTGGCTGTGGAAATGGTGTTTTGTTATTTAAATGCTGTTTAAGAGGAACAAAAAATCATAGAGGTATTGATATTTCAGAGGAAGGTATTAAAGTTGCTCGGAAGATTCAAAAGGATAGCGAAATAGGGAATTTTACTTTTACTGTGGGTGGAGTTGAAGTGTTGGAATCTGTTATCAGCGATTCATTTGATGGTGTTATTCTTTCTAATATAATTGATAACTTAATTCCATCAGATGCTATCAAAGTATTAAAAGAGGTAAAACGTATTCTTAAAATAGATGGTAAAGTGTTAATAAAATTGAACCCTTACCTTACTGATGAACAAATTAAAGAATGGGATATAAAGATTATAGAGAGGAACTTATTGGATGATGGGTTATATTTATGGAATTTACCTACTGAGGATTGGACTAAATTATTAGAAAAATATTTTAGCATTGTAGAATATAAAGATATTTATTTTCCTGAACATGAACAATACAATAGATTATTTTTACTTTGTAATAATAAAAAAGGAGAAAAACTATTGAAATATGCCTGACTTATAGTTAGGCGTGATGATTAAAAATGCGATCTATGTCAATAGTCGGCAAAGGAATATCAAGGTTTAGTATTAAATGAATATTAAATGGGGTTGAAAATAACTGATATGCTGACTGCTCTAAAATTATCTAACTATTAATATATTTGCAATTTACATACACATGATATGTTAATTATAACTAATATGAGAGGAGAGATTTAAGTGGATAAGATTATAGTATTCGGTAGTAAGCTATGCCCAGATTGTGAGCCAGCAAGGAAATATCTTGCGGAAAGAAATGTTGAATTCCTATATTTAGATATTACGGAAAACTTATTCTATCTAAAGAAGTTTTTAAAATACAGAGATGAGAGAAAAGAATTTGATGAGATAAAAAAAGCAGGCCAGATAGGTATTCCTTGTATAGTTATAAATGATGGGGAAAGGATTATATTCGATTATAAGGCATTAAAAGTCTAGATGTTTAATATAATTGATATTTAATGGATAGATTATTAGGGAAGGAAGATATTAATCTAGTATTTTGCCATGAGAAATTCAAAGGATCAATATAAGGGAGTATTGGAGGCTAGTCAGGATATCACTGAAATACGGGAACTGGAAGGAGAAATAAGATAATTAAATTGGTAATTAGTATTTATTAATTTATAAACTGGGGGGAACTATATTGAATAAAGTAGTTGGAGTATGTGGATGTATTTGTAGTGATTGTCATATTTTTGAAATAGACTGCTTAGGATGTCACTCTATAGAAGGGAAGGCTTGCTGGCTACATGAAGTAGGACTAGAGATATGTGATTTTTATGAATGTAGTGTAATTGAGAGAGGTTTAGTTCATTGCGGACAATGTGAAATAATTCCTTGTGAAAGGTTTTGGATGAATAAAAATCCAAGATGGACAGATGAGCAACATAGAAAAATTGTAGAAGGAAGAGCTCTCTTGCTTAAAGAGCTGGCAAGTACAAATGATTATTATATTAAGGGAATAATTGACCAGCAGATTAAATCAAACATAGCCGATATAGTGCTAAGAAAGTTGCCAGATTGGTTTGGAATTGAGGAGGCTATTGTAGAATATGTAGATAAAGTAAAGGAAACCCTATTCTATGCAGCTTTTATGGGCAGCAAGCCTATAGGGTTTTTGAGTTTACAATTTAATAATGAATATACCTCTGAAATATACGTCATGGGAATAATGAAAGAATATCATAATAGGGGAATAGGCAGGGACTTAGTTGAAAGGGCTGTAAGCTATTCTATAAAGAATAATTATAAATTGATGATAGTAAAAACTCTAGGAGAAAGCCATCCAGACCAAAATTATAAAGGGACGAGAGAATTTTATAAAAAATTAGGGTTTTATTCCGTAGAAGAAATTCAAGAAATATGGGGAGATAATCCTTGTCTTATAATGGTAAGACCATTATTATAAAGTATAGATATTGGGGGGGAACAGGATGGAGAAGCAACCCATACTAGAAACCAATAGGTTGATATTAAGGCCTTTTAACTTATCAGATGCAAAAAGAGTGCAGGAATTGGCTGGAGATTCAAGGATAGCAGAAACAACCTTGCATATACCTCATCCCTATGAAGATGGATTAGCGGCACTATGGATAAGCACCCATAAAGATAATTATGAAAATGGGAAGAGCATCAATTATGCAATAGTAATAAAAGGTACTGAAGAATTGATTGGAGAAATAAGCCTTGTATTGAAGCTAATTCATAGAAAAGCAGAGGTAGGCTATTGGATTGGAGTTCCTTATTGGGGAAAGGGGTATTGTACAGAAGCTTGTAAAAAGATTATTGAGTTTGGATTTGAAAGATATAACTTAAATAGAATATATGCATTGGCAATGGTTACTAATATTGGCTCCTGGAGAGTAATGGAAAAGGTAGGCATGAAATATGAAGGCACTCGTAGACAGGATATAATTAAGAATGGGGTGCCAGTTGATTTAAAGAGTTATTCAATATTAAGAGAAGAGTATTATAACTCTTTATCCAAGGAGGAGTAGATTTGACTATAAAGCATATTACTTCAGTTGTAGTATTTTACTTTATTTTTGATCTCATTTTTTTCATATTGAGTAAAAGGAATTCCAAAATACTTTTACCTTTTAGGAAGATACCAAAGAAATGGAGGGGAAAATACTTTTATAAATGGTTAGTTCTTTTTCCATTATTGGTGATATGCTCGATTATAATTGTATTCTTTCAGTTAAATTACATATCATTTGGGCTTTTAATTGGTTTTACCTTAAGCCTATGTGATACCGCTTTCAAGGAAAATGTTTCTTAAATGCTACCCCTTATTTGCTAAATGGAAATTTGTCAATTAGGACACTGGCTTTTTCAAACATGGATTTTTCTACTAAAATATCAGTTCCATAGATGGAAAAGCCACTAAAGACCCTCATATAACCTCCACTTCCATAATCCCTAAAGACAAAAGGAATATTATGTTCATTTAATAAGTTTTCAATTAAATTCAATTCCACGCTATTATAGACTGTTTTCAAAAGTACCATTTCAATGTCGCAGGTATAGCAATCATGTTTCTTATTAATCAAATTAATCACCTCTATTTTTTGTATTCTTATATATACAATATCCTAACAAATCCTTTTTAAACCTTTCATAGTATTTCTATAAGGTTACTTTTTTATTTTCATTAGCAATAAATGTAGGAACGGAATCTACTTCATACAAAGACCATAATTTTTTTGCTTCATTCATTTCTTCATCATAGTAGCCTTCATCAATGCGCCTGTTCATTTCATCTATATCAATTCCAGCTTTTAAACCTATCTGGTTAATAACTTCAAGTTTACCAACATTTTTGCCATATTCAAATATGGCTTTAAAGGCTTATTTTGCAAATTCATTATATTTTCTTTCATCTCTTGTAAATAAGGCTGCTTTGTCCAGTTTATGGGTATTAAATTTTTTAGTCCTGTTATTGTATATTAGATTGTATTCAGATTCCAATCTTTCGATTCTTCTATAGCTTATATCTATTTTTTATTGAGGTATGCCATCCTTCAAATTTCCCCCTTCAATGGGTAGAGCGGGGTTTAATTCATAGGGGATCCATTCAATATTTATATCTGGATTTTCTTTTATCAATCTTTCAGCAATAGAAAAGCCTATATAGCAAAAGGGACATGCAAAATCAGAAACTATCTTTATAGTAGTCATATAACCACTCCTTATATATGTTATTTGAGATTATACCCAGGGCAAATAAGTATAAAACCAGTGTTAATTATTTTATGGTACTCACATGACTGTTATACCAGTATATCCTTAATTGTTTTTACTACTTAATCAAGAATTAGCAAATAATAAAAAATATATTATTAGGGAATAACTATCATTAAAAATAAAAATATATTTAATATACTTTTGAAATTAGTTGACACTATTAGGAGGGATAAAATGACATCTTTACAAAATATAGAACCTAAAAAAGTATTTCATTGGTTTTATGAGTTAAATCAAATTCCAAGATGTTCTGGTGATGAGAAAAGAGTTAGTGATTTTTTAGTAAACTTTGCAAAGGAAAGGGGCTTGGAGGTTTATCAGGATGAGGCGTACAATGTCATTATTAAGAAAGAAGGAACACCGGGTTATGAAAAATCTGATCCAGTTATTATCCAAGGACATATGGACATGGTATGTATAAAGGGGGAAGGGTCAAATCATGATTTTTCAAAAGATCCAATTGAAATGATAGTAGAAGGAGATATATTAAGAGCAAATAATACTACACTAGGTGGTGATAATGGTATTGCAATAGCTTATGGGCTAGCAATATTAGACTCTGATGATTTAAAACATCCTCCACTAGAGATTTTAATTACTACTAGTGAAGAAACTGGTATGGATGGAGCACAGGCGTTAACTAATGAACACTTATCAGGTAAGATTCTTTTAAACTTAGATTCAGAGGAAGAAGGGGTATTTCTAGTAAGTTGTGCAGGTGGTTGTAATAAAATTATTACTTTTGACCTTGAAAAAGAAATGCTAAGTGGAAAAGGACTAAAAATTAATATTTCAGGTCTTAAAGGTGGGCACTCTGGCATGGAAATAAATAAGCAGAGAGCTAATGCTATAAAACTACTAGGGAGAATTTTAAATTTGTGTAATGAAAAAGCCAATATAAGGCTATCTCAAATTCAAGGTGGCACCAAACATAATGCCATACCTAGTGAAGCAATGGCAACTGTACTAGCTGACGATATGGATAAGGTTAAGAACTTGATAGATAATCTTGTAGAGGACTTGAAGGAAGAATACCGAGTAGAGGATAGCGGATTAAAAGTAGATTTAAAAGAAGTAAGAATAGAAAATGTCTACACTAAAGAGCTGAGTGATAATCTAATCGATTTTATAATGATGATACCTGATGGAGTTCAATATATGTCAAAAGACATTGAGGGATTAGTTCAAACGAGCTTAAATAATGCAATTATTGAGGAGAAGGATAATACTGTTGAAATAACAACTTCAGTCCGATCCTCTTCTGGTAGCTCTTTAAGGGAAATATTAGATATTCTTTCAGTTATTGCAAAAAGGACTGGTGCTAGAGCAGTGGAAGAAGGTGCTTACCCTGCATGGCAATATGATGAAAATTCAAAGATTCGTGATAAGGCAGTAAAGGTTTACGAGGAATTGTTTAATAAGAAAGCGAAAGTTACTGCAATACATGCAGGGCTTGAATGTGGTCTTTTGAAGGAGATCTTGCCAGATACTGATATGATCAGCTTTGGACCAAACCTTTATGATGTGCATACAGAAAAAGAACATTTAAGCATTTCTTCAGTAGAAAGGGTATGGAAATTTTTAATAAAATTACTCGAAGAACTAAAATAGAAAAACATAGGAGGAGTTTATCATGTCTGATGATTTAAAGAAATTGTCTAAAGAAGCTTATGGTGGGGTAAGAGGAGAAGATTATGTTCCCTTTATTCCAGCTAATGAAGTTATACCTGAGAGCACTAGCTATTCAATTTTTTTCGGGATTCTATTTGCAATAATCTTTGCAGCAGCAAATACCTATCTGGGGCTTAAGGTAGGACTTACTATTTCTGCAGGTATTCCTGGAGCAATTCTCGCAACAGGATTATTAAAAGCCGTATTTAGAAGAAATAGTATATTAGAGGCAAATTATGTGGCATCTTTAGCTGCTGTAGGAGAATCAATTGCTGGAGGTATAATATTTGTATTGCCTGCTATAATACTAATTGGCCTTAACCTTTCAATTACTACGGTAGCTTTGGTTACTATTATTGGAGGATTAATGGGAGTATACTTTATAACTCCAGTCCGTAGATATCTAATAGTTCAAGAGCATGGAGAATTAATTTACCCAGAAGCCATGGCTCAAGCTGAAGTCTTAGTAAATGCAAATCAAGGTGGTAGAGGATTCCAGTCTGTACTAAAAGGGCTTGGAGTTGGTGCGGGATATAAATTATTATCTGGAGGTTTAGGGTTATGGGATGAAACGGCCTCCTATGTTATAATGGCTTACCAGGGCACCATGATAGGTATAGATGTATTATCATCACTTTTAGGAGTTGGTTTTATCGTTGGAACATCTACATCAGCATTGATGTTTGCAGGTTCAGTTTTAGCATGGCTTTCCCTTATCCCTTTAATAAGATTTTTTGGGGTATATGCTCCAGAAGCAATTTTCCCATCTACAGCCTTAATTTCACAAATGTCAGCTTCAGAAATCTGGTCCAACTATATTAGATATATAGGAGCAGGAGCTGTAGCAGCAGGAGGTTTTATATCATTAATTCGATCTTTGCCTACGATTATTAGCTCTTTTAGAGAAGCTATGGGCGGTTTTGGAAAAGGCCCAAAATCACATAGAAGGGTGGATGAGGAACCAGCAATTGGATGGGTACTAGCAGCTGCTGTATTTGGATTTTTATTAACTTGGTTGGTGCCTTCAATTGGTGCAGGTCCAGTGGGTGCCATACTTGCAGTTTTTTTCTCTTTCTTCTTCTCCGTTGTATCTGCAAGAATGGTTGGGGTAATAGGAGCAAGTAATAACCCTGTATCTGGTATGACTATTGCAACCCTATTAGTAATAGCTTCAGTATATAGGGCTATGGGTGCCACTGGAACTGAAGGAATGACTACAGTTTTATTAGCAACAGGTGTAGTATGTGTTGCTATAGCTGTTGCAGGTGGGGTTGCTCAGTCCCTTAAAGCAACATTTATAGTAGGAGGTAATCCCAGAAAGATACAGAATGGTATGTTTATGTCCTTAGCATTGGCATCGTTTATAGCAGGAGCAACCGTATTACTTTTACACAATGCTTATGGAATAGGTAGTGCACAGGTAACAGCACCTCAAGCCACATTAATGAGATTAATAGCTGAGGGGATCATGACTGGTCAACTACCCTGGACTCTAGTCATAATAGGGATAGTAATTGCTATATTTTGTGCTTTTGCCCAAATTCCTATTCTACCAGTGGCATTAGGTCTTTATTTACCTATCTCCTTAAATAGTGCAATTTTCTTTGGTGGGATAATACGTAAACTTGTAGAAATGAAGTTTAACAAGCTTGAATCAGAACGAGATGCAGCAGTAGAAAGAGGTATCTTAATATCTTCTGGTCTTGTAGCTGGTGATGCAATTACAGGTATACTAATAGGTATATTTGCTGCCTTAAATATGCAAATTAATTTCCTTGCTACGATCATTCAAAATGGAGCCTTAAGAAATCTAATAAGTCTTGTTGTATTCCTAATTCTTGGTGGTTGGTTATATAGAGATTCTTCTAGCATTAGAGTTTATAGAGATATTTAATTTACTCTTATCGGTTTCGGTATTTGTTAATAGAAATAAAAAATTCAGGAATTGACGGTTTATGCTATATTTAGATCGTAAATAATTCTTCAGGATGATAATAAAATAACTAGGCTTAGAGGTCAGGATTCATATAAAATGAAGTTTTAATCTTGACTTCTAAGCTAATATTATGGAAAGAACCTTGAAAAAATTGTTAAAAAATAAACGAAAAATACTGGAATAATTATTATTAAAATGTAATAATACAAATCTTAGAAGTCATGGATTTATGCAAAGATTAAATATTTTAATTGATGATTATATTATATATTGATTCAATTAGTGAAAATAGACTTTATAAGGTTGTGTTTTTATTAGTAAATTACCTATTTTTATTTATTTGACAAATAGTAAAAAGGATAGTATTATCGATTTGTGGGATTATACTAGTTTTCTTTCACAAATATGTACCTATGGTGATATATAGTTTTCTGAAGGTCGAACATTGACAAAAAGAAAACATTTATATTTTTACGAACTAATACTTATACTTACTATAATTTAGGAATCAAAGAATTAAAACTCTAAGGACAGGAGGCATATAAATGGACTATAGGTTAGAAACGGATTTAATAGGTGAGAAAAGAGTTCCTAGGGATGCGTATTATGGGATTCAAAGTACAAGGGCTTATGAGAACTTTAAAATAACTGGTTTAAGTCTTAATGGAGAATTGATTAGAGCAGTATGTGAAGTAAAAAAGGCTGCTGCAATCAGTAATAGAGATGCAGGGGTGTTAGATACTAATATTGCAAATGCAATTATAGAAGCTTGTGATGAGATTATAGAAGGCAAATTACATGAACAATTTATAATAGATCCTATTCAGGGTGGAGCAGGGACTTCCATTAATATGAATGCAAACGAAGTGATTGCTAATAGAGCTATTGAAATATTAGGAGAAGAAAAAGGTGATTATAGTATAGTTCATCCTAATGACCATGTAAATAATTGTCAATCTACTAATGATGTTATACCAACTGCAGGAAAGATTGCTATTATGAGATTGTTGGACAAGGCTATAATGAGTTTAAAAAAACTTGATCTAGCATTAAAGGATAAAGCAATTGAGTTTGATGGAATTATAAAGATGGGAAGGACTCAGATGCAAGATGCAATACCTATTAGATTAGGACAAGAGTTTAAAGCGTATAGCTGTGCAATAGAACGGGATATAGAAAGGATTAGTAAAGTTAGAGAAAATTTAAATAGATTGAATTTAGGAGGAACTGCCATAGGTACAGCTTTAAATGCAAACAAAGAATATTTTAAAACTGTAGTATCTAATCTATCTGAAATAACGGGTCTAAATTTAAGGAGAGCAGATAATTTAATAGATGCAACCCAAAACCTAGATATATTTGTGGAAGTATCTGGAGCGATAAAGACTTGTGCAGTAAATTTATCTAAAATATCTAATGACTTAAGGCTTATGTCCTCAGGTCCTAGAACAGGATTTGGAGAGATAAATCTTCCTCCAAGACAAAATGGTTCATCTATAATGCCTGGAAAAGTAAATCCTGTAATTCCAGAGGTAATGAATCAGATTGCTTTTAATATAATAGGTAATGATTTAACTATAACTATGGCAGTAGAAGCAGGACAGTTAGAATTAAATGCATTTTGCCCTATTATATTTTATAAATTATTTGAGTCCATAGAAACGTTAACCAATGGTGTGGAAACTTTAGTTGAGAACTGCATAAAAGGGATTACTGCAAATAAGGAAAGATGTGAAGCATTAGTAAATAATAGCATAGGTATAATTACGTCAATTTGTCCTTATGTTGGGTATAAAAAAGCTACGATTATTGCAAATAAGGCATTGGAAACTGGAGAAACTGTTAAAAATATAATAATAAATGAAAAGATAATGGAACCATCTAAACTCCAAGAAATATTGGATCCTATTTCCATGACAGAAATAGGTTAATAATAGGGAATAGAAAATTTAGAGTGAGGTGCTATTATGAATAATAAGTTGAAGGAAAAAGCATTAAATTTTCATAAAATAAATCAGGGGAAAATAGCCTTAAAAACTAAGGTTTCTGTGGACAAGCCTGAAAATTTAGTACTAGCATATACTCCAGGAGTAGCTGAACCTTGTTTAGAGATACGTAAAGATGAAGAAAAAATATACGAATATACATCAAAAGGAAATTGGGTTGCAATTGTAACTAATGGGACTGCAGTTTTGGGATTAGGTGATATAGGACCAGCAGCTAGTCTACCAGTAATGGAAGGTAAGGCAGCATTGTTTAAGGAATTTGCAGGTGTTGATGCATTTCCCATATGTTTAAATACTAAAGATGTAGATGAATTTGTTAATACTGTAAAATTGCTAGAAACCTCTTTTGGTGGCATAAACTTAGAAGATATTAAAGCACCAGAATGTATGGAAATAGAAGAGAAACTGAAAAAGGTTTGTAGTATACCAGTATTTCATGATGATCAACATGGTACTGCTATAGTTGCAGTAGCTGCGCTGATAAATAGCTTAAAGGTTGTAGGAAAAAGTTTTGATAATGTAAAAGTAGTAATAAATGGTTCGGGAGCAGCTGGTATTGCAATAGCAAAACTATTATTAGAATTGAAAGTATCAGATATTATACTTTGTGACAGTCAGGGGATTTTATATCAAGGTAGAGCAAAGGGAATGAACAAGTATAAAGAAGAAATGACAAGGATTACTAATAAGGATAATATAGAAGGAAGTTTAATGGATGCATTAATCGGTGCTGATGTTTTTATAGGCGTTTCAGTTGCTAATTGCTTAACTTCAGATATGATTAAATCCATGAATAAGGATCCAGTAATTATGGCTCTAGCCAATCCTGTACCAGAGGTGTCGCCAGATGTAGCAAAGAAAGCTGGTGCAAGGGTAGTTTGCACAGGCAGGTCTGATTACCCAAACCAAGTAAATAACGTGCTGGCATTTCCTGGAGTATTTAAAGGAGCTTTTGATGTCAGAGCTTCAGAAATAAATGAAGAAATGAAAATAGCAGCAGCTTATGCAATCGCAGAATTAATAGGTGAAGAAGAATTAAATGAAGAATATGTAATTCCAGATGTATTCGATTCAAGGGTAGCTGAAAGGGTTGCTTCTGCTGTAAGCCAAGCAGCAATAAAAACAGGAGTGGCAAAAAAGTAATCATAGGGAGGGAGAATTACTAGGGAATATTAAATATTAAATTCCCTAGTATTTTGAACATGAGAAAGATAGACTGTAAAGAGATTATAAAAGCTGTAAAAAAAGCATGTATGGATGCTAACTATTATATTCCTGAAGATGTAAGGTCCGCACTAGAAAAAAGGTATGAAGAAGAAACTTGGCCAATGGCAAAGGGCATATTGGAAAGAATAAAGGAGAATATAGAAATAGCAAATAAAGAAAAAGTACCCTTGTGCCAAGATACAGGTATGGTTTCAGTATTTGTTGAAATGGGGCAAGATGTCCATATAATAAATGGGAGCATAGAGAAGGCTATAAATGAAGGAATAAGG
This sequence comes from Tepidimicrobium xylanilyticum, assembly GCF_900106765.1. NCBI lineage: Bacteria > Bacillati > Bacillota > Tissierellia > Tissierellales > Tepidimicrobiaceae > Tepidimicrobium > Tepidimicrobium xylanilyticum. The sequence goes on along the minus strand of NZ_FNNG01000011.1, from coordinate 55,832 downwards.
CAAGGATATAAAGAAGGATATTTAAGAAAATCTGTTGTGAGAGACCCTTTGAATAGGATAAATACTAATGACAATACTCCTGCGGTTATCAGTTATAGGATAGTTCCAGGAGATAAGCTTAAGATGATCATAGCACCAAAAGGCTTTGGATCAGAAAATATGAGCCAATTAAAGATGTTAAGACCAGCTGATGGAATTCAGGGAGTAAAGGATTTTGTTATAAAAACTATAGAAATGGCCAATGCTAATCCTTGCCCTCCTATAGTAGTTGGAGTTGGAATTGGGGGAACCTTTGATAAAGTGGCCAGTTTAGCTAAAAAGGCTTTAATGAGGCCTTTATCAGAAAGGCATAAAGACGAATTTTATAGAAATTTAGAAGAAGAGTTATTATATGAAATCAATGAATTGGGGATTGGTCCTCAAGGATTTGGTGGCAAAACTACAGCTCTTGCAGTAAATATAGAAACTTACCCTACTCATATAGCAGGATTACCTGTAGCTGTTAATATAAATTGTCATGTGGCAAGGTTTAAGGAGGTAGAGCTATAATGATCAAATTGACCACTCCGCTGACAGAGGAAAAAATAAAAGGTTTAAAGATGGGAGATAATGTATTATTATCAGGTACTGTTTACACAGCCAGAGATGCTGCTCATGAAAGATTGGTAAAATTATTAGAAAAAGGAGAAAATCTGCCTATAGATTTAAAGGATCAAGTAATTTATTATGTAGGACCTAGTCCAGCAAAACCTGGTAAAGTAATAGGAGCAGCTGGCCCTACCACCAGTTATAGAATGGACCCTTATACTCCAATTCTCCTAAGTGCAGGGTTGAAAGGAATGATTGGAAAAGGAGATAGGGGAGATGAAGTAATAAAATCCATTAAGGAGAATAAAGGGGTTTATTTTGCAGCAATAGGCGGTGTGGCAGCATTATTGAGCAGATCCATTAAGGAAGCAGAAATTGTTGCATATGAGGATTTGGGTTCGGAAGCAATTAGAAGACTTAAGGTAGAAAATCTGCCTCTTATAGTTGCAATTGATAGTGAAGGAAACAATTTATATACAAATGGTAGAAAAATGTATTTAGAAGAAAGAAAAGCGAGAGCATATCTAGAGTAGGATTAAATTGTATTTGAGGTACCTTACTGACCAGTTTTTATCTTCCTTATTTACTGGTTAAGTTAGAGAAATTCAGTATTAGAAGCAAGAAAAACAGTATCATTTCTTTAAACAATAAAAGGACCTAAATTTTAGGTCCTTTCTCTTTTTATATAAGTTATTGTATGGTGCCGGTGGTGGGACTCGAACCCACACGTCCTCGAAGGACAACGGATTTTGAGTCCGTCTCGTCTGCCAGTTCCAACACACCGGCCCATTTACTACTAAATTATAATAACATAAAACTATCAAACAATCAAGAACTTTATTTTAAATTATCTTCATTTTAAGTACTAAAATATTTATAGTATGTTGAATTTAAACATATTAATAGAAATTATAATATAATTAAATAAAGACAAGATATTATTACCTATGGTACAATATCTATAATAGTCAAGTAAGTTGTTTTCACCTATTATATCTTTAGACTAGATATTGCATAGTATATTTGCAGGGGAAAAGATTTCCTTGCGAGAATATTATAAACATGGGCAATGGTGGCTAATGTTTGAGCTGTAAAGTATATAATTATCCATATTATTATCTTGGAAAGCAGTGATAGGAATTTTTATTACAAAGGGAGTGATTCTGTGAACAAAGAGCAAAGGGAAAAATTGATGATCATAGATGGGAACAGCTTAATCCATAGGGCTTTTTATGCCCTTCCTCTATTGTCTACAAAGGATGGTATATATACCAATGGAGTCTATGGATTTTTAACCATGCTATATAAGATTAAAGATGAATATGAAACAGATTATATATGTGTAGCTTTTGATAAAAAGGGACCTACTTTCAGACATGAAGCTTTTGACTTGTATAAGGCTAATAGACAGTCTACACCCAATGAATTAGTTCAACAGTTTCCAATCATAAGAGATATATTATCAGCAATGAATATAGCTCAATTGGAATTAGATGGCTATGAAGCTGATGATATTGCAGGTACCCTGTCTCAAATAGGGGAGGATAAGGGGATGGAGGTAATTTTAGTTACAGGAGATAGGGATTATTTACAGTTAGCGTCAGATAATACTAAAATATTAATAACTAAAAAGGGAATTACGGAGTTAGAGGAATTCGATAGGGAAAAGATAATAGAGGAATATGGAATAACTCCAGATCAATTCGTAGATTTAAAAGGACTCATGGGGGATAAATCCGATAATATTCCAGGGGTGCCAGGAATTGGTGAGAAAACAGGTATAAAATTATTAAAAGAATTTGGTACTATAGAAAACCTTTATGATAATATAGATAAGGTAGGAGGAAAAAAGACTAGGGAATCTTTAATAGAACATAAAAACACAGCCATACTCAGTAAAACATTAGGAAAAATCATTAGGAATGCTCCCATAGATATTTCTTTTGACCAATTGAGGTCAGCAGAGCCCGATTGGGACAGATTAAAGGAATTGTATACAACTTTGGAATTTAACAGCTTACTTTCAAAATTCCCTCAGCATAATATTGAAATAGGGGAACCAGATTATAAAATGGAATACATAATCATAGAAGATAATGATTTCAACCCCATAATTGAAGAGATTGAAAGAGAGAAGGCTTTCTATTTTAAATTTTTATTTGAGGAAGATAATTACATTAAAAGCCCTATGCTAGGAATAGGAATAAAGACTGGAGACCATATACCTTATTATATCGATTTTTCTCAAAATGAGATTGAAATATTTAAGGAAATGTTTAAAGGTTATTTCGAGTCGGGAGAAGTTGCAAAGTATGGGCATATGGCTAAGATGGATGTATTTGCTTTACTAACCCTAGATATTAATATAAACAATTTAGCCTTCGATAGTGTAATAGGCCAATATTTGTTAAATCCTGCTCAGTCGGATTATAGCATCAATGTACTTGGGAAGGAGTATTTAAATATCTATGGTATAGACTCGGAAAGCTTAATAGGGAAAGGAAAAAGCAAAAAAAGCTATAAGGATCTATCGGTAGATACTCGAGCTCAGTATATTACACAGGCTTTAGATCTAATCCATGGAGTAAGAAGACCTATAATCGAGAAAATTGAAGAGTATGAAATGACAGAGCTATACTATGAAGTGGAATTGCCCCTAGTAGAAGTATTGGCCAATATGGAATACATTGGATTTAAGGTGGATTTAGATGTATTGAATCGATTGGGAGAGGAGTTTCAGGAGAAAATTAATAAGCTTACAGAGGAAATATACTCTTTAGCCGGTAGAGAATTCAATATCAATTCTCCAAAGCAGTTGGGAGAGATTTTATTTGATGAATTAAATTTGCCTATAATTAAAAAGACTAAAACAGGATATTCTACCGATGCTGAGGTTTTAGAAAAATTAAAGGGGCAACATGAGATTATAGAGAAATTACTAAAATATAGACAGATGGTAAAATTGAAATCTACTTATATAGATGGTCTAGTAAATATGGTAGATGAAAAGACTAGTAAAATCCATTCAAGTTTCAACCAAACTGTTACTAATACAGGAAGAATAAGCAGTACTGAACCAAATCTTCAGAACATACCAATTAAAACTGAAGAAGGCAGAAAGATTCGCAAAGCTTTCATAGCTGAAAATGAAGATTATATATTGGTGGATGCAGATTATTCCCAGATTGAGCTAAGGGTATTAGCCCATATTTCCAAGGATCCAAAATTAATGGAAGCCTTTCACCAAGACGAAGATATTCATACTAAAACAGCTTCAGAAGTATTCCATATTTCAATAGATGAAGTAACTCCTTTAATGAGGAGTAGGGCTAAGGCTGTGAACTTTGGTATAGTCTATGGAATAAGTGATTACGGTCTTTCAAAAGACTTGAACATATCCAGAAAGGAAGCTAAAGCCTATATAGATAATTATTTAAAGAATTATGAAAATGTTAAAAAATACATGGAGGATATTGTAAAAGTAGGAAAAGAAAAAGGCTATGTAGAAACTATTTTAAACAGAAGAAGGTATATTCCGGAGCTTAAATCCAAAAACTTTAGTGTAAGGTCCTTTGGAGAAAGGATCGCTTTGAACACGCCTATACAAGGTAGTGCTGCAGATATAATAAAGGTTGCCATGGTTAAGGTGTTTAAGGAATTAAAAAGAAGGAATTTAAAATCAAGGCTTATACTACAAGTTCACGACGAGCTTATAATAGAAGCTCATAGGGATGAAGTAGAAGAAGTTAAAAATCTTGTAAGGGATATCATGGAGAATTCTGTTAAGTTGGAAATACCGTTAAAAGTAGATTTAAAGACGGGAGATAGCTGGTATGAATCCATGTAATGGTAAAATTATAGGATTAACAGGGGGTATAGCTACGGGGAAATCCACCGTTTCAAATATACTTAGGGAGTTAGGCTATGAGGTAATAGATGCAGATATAATTGCTAGACAAATGGTTGAAATAGGAAAGCCTGCTTATGAAGAAATAATAAATGTGTTTGGCAAGAATATACTTGATGATAAAGGGAATATAAATAGAAAAGAATTAGCTAGTATAATATTTAGGGATTTCCTTATGAGGAAAAGATTAAATGATATAGTCCATCCTTTTGTGTTTCGAGAGATAAGTAGGCAAATCAATGAGCATAAAGACCAAAGAGTTATCTTTGTAGATGTACCACTGTTAATAGAAGAATTAGATAAATTTAAAGAGTATGAAATAGCTTTTGATGAAATATGGCTAGTATATGTAGACGAAAACACCCAATTGAATAGGCTTATTAAAAGAGATAAAATGAGTAAGGAAGAAGGACTCAGGAAGATTAGGGCTCAAATGCCTATAGATGAAAAGCGAAAATATGCTACTAGGATAATAGATAATAGTAAGGATTTGATATCCTTAAGGAGACAGGTTTTGAGAATAATAGAAGATAGCATTTGATTCTTTGGAGGTATTAGAAACATATGAAGTCTAAAAATGGAATTAAAAGGATGATCAATATAATTTTAGTATCAGTTCTGATCTATGTAGCATTATCAACGTATTTAAAGGTATTCTACCCTTTGGCCTATGTAGATTTAATCCATAAATATTCAAAAGAATATAATATAGACCCTTATTTAATAGCTGCAATAATAAATGTGGAAAGTAGATATGATAGAAATGCTATATCCTCCAAAGAAGCCAGGGGCCTTATGCAAATATCTCCTATTACTGGGAATTGGGCTGCTGAGGAGCTTTCTATTGAAGGATTTGATTTGGAAAAACTATTCGAACCAGAAATCAATATTAGAATAGGTAGTTGGTATCTAAAGGTATTAGAGGAGGAATTCGATGGAAACCTCCAATTAATTTTGGCTGCATATAATGGTGGCAGTGGCAATGTATCTAAATGGCTTGAAAATGAAGAGTATTCTAAGAATGGAATAGTTCTTAACAAAATACCCTTTAAGGAGACGGAGGAATATATAGAAAAGGTAGAAAAAAATATTAATATTTATAGGGTATTATATAAAAATTCCTTTGAGGATAAAGCATTGAATAGTAATATCAACTTTATTGCTTTAATCCACAATATTAGGAAGGTAATGAAAAGCCTGATATTATATAAATAACAAGGGGGAATAGGTTTTGAAGCTCAACAAAACACTATTAATACTGTTAATTCTTACTATTTTTCTTTCTTTTACTGGATGCAATAGAAAAGATGATGGTGGATCAAATATTTTTGAAGTTTTTGAAGTAGAAGAGAAGGATGATAAGGAATATGAACCGGAATATGGAGGAAAACTGATTTTACCATTAACAAATTTTACTACATTAAACCCCCTAACATGTGAAAATAACAGCTATTACCATTTCAGCAAGCTCATATTTGAAAGTTTGTTTGACTTAGATAAAAATTTCCAAATCGAAAACCAATTGGCAGATGATTATGCTATTTATAGCGATGGAACTATAGCCATTAAATTAAAAGAGAACGTATACTGGCATGATGGTCAGAAATTTACTGCTGAGGATGTAGCTTTCACTATTAATGTAATAAAGCATGCAAAAAATGACAATGTATACAAAAGGATGTGGAGTGATTTATTAGGGCCTTTTAGTATTTCAAATATAAATAGTTTAATAAATGTCAAAATAATTGATGATTATAATCTTGAAATCAAATTCGGAAAAATATTTAGCAATAACCTTGAAGCTCTTACATTTCCAATAATACCCAAACACAGATTCACTGTGGGAAGTGAGGATAGAAATTCTTATATAAAAGCATTGAAGGATGATAATTATATTCCAGTAGGAACAGGACCATATAAATTTGTTAATTATGAGCGGTTTAAAGAGGTTCAATTGGAGTGTTTTGAAGATTATAGAGAAGGAAGACCCTACATAGATAAGATCATAGGAAGGATATTGGATGATAATGAATTGGCATTAACAGCTTTTGAAGTTGGACAAATAGATTTGAGTTTAGCTTTGGGAGTAGATTGGGAAAAGTTTGATCAAAGCAATAGGGTAAAAATATTGGAATTCATTTCTCAAAACTATGAATTTCTAGGCTTTAATTTTTCAAAACCCATTTTTAATGCGGAGAATAGTTCACATTTAAGAAAAGCAATTGCCTATGGAATAGATAGACAAGCTATAATCCAGAAAGTATACCTTGGACATGCCACTCAGACGGATTTACCCATTCATCCGGATTCATGGCTGCTTTCGGAAGAGGCAAACTTCTACGGTTATAGCCCAGCAAAGGCTCATCAAGAGTTAAATAATTTAGGTTGGAAGGACATTGATGGAGATGGGTACTATGAGGATGAAAATGGCAATGCAGTAGTTCTTAAATTATTAACCAATTCCTATAATCCTTTAAGGCTTAAAACTGCAGATATAGTTGTTGAGGATTTGAACAAATTGGGGATTCGAGTAATTAAGGATTATCCAGATAAGATTCCAAACAATTTGACAGAGGAAATGGTGGAAGAACAATGGGAGAAGATAAACACTAAGGTCCTTAAGGGTGATTACGATTTACTATTATTAGGTTGGAATATATCTCCAGTTATAGAACTATCTTCTATTTTTCATTCTAGTGCTATTGGCATGGGAACTAATATTATAAAATATAACAGTGTTATTATGGATCAAATGTTAGAAGCAGCTTTTAATTCTACTAGTAGAGAGGAAAAACAAAAAAATTACGAGATACTTCAATCTCAAATTATTAAAGAACTACCCTATATAAGCCTGTTTTTTAGAAATAATGCAGTATTAATGGATAAGAAGATAATGGGAGATGTTGGTTCCAATTTTTACAATATATATAAGAATATTGCTAATTGGTATATTCCTAAAGAATTCCAAGAAGAAAAGGTTGATAAAAACTAAGAATTAATTTATAATTAATATGCAACATAATATTTTGCAGGGGTGGCGGAACAGGTAGACGCGATAGTTTGAGGGGCTATTGCTCAAATAGAGCGTGAGGGTTCGAGTCCCTTCTCCTGCACCAAATCATATACTTTATGTATATGATTTTTTTATAATAACTATTTCAAAGGTAAGGATGGTCGATTTGGATAGACAAATACTCCACATAGATATGGATGCATTTTATGCTTCAATAGAGCAAAGGGATAATCCCAAATATAAAGGGAAGCCTGTTATAGTTGGAGGAATTAGCAGTCGAGGAGTGGTTTGTACTGCCTCCTATGAAGCTAGAAAATATGGGGTTCATTCTGCTATGCCTACAAAAGTTGCAAAAAAGTTATGCCCAAATGGAATCTTTTTACCTGTGAATATGGATAAATATAAGAGGGTATCAAGACAAATACATGAAATATTATATAAATATACTGATAAAATTGAACCCATATCCATTGATGAGGCTTTTCTGGACGTAACAGGAAAGAATTCCCTATTTATTGCTAAAGATATCAAAAGGGATATACAAAAAGAAGTAAATCTAACGGCTTCAATAGGCATATCCATAAATAAGTTTTTGGCAAAACTTGCTTCTGATTTGAAAAAACCAAATGGTTTAACTATAATACGAAAAGAGGAAGTAGTAAACTTTCTAAAACCTCTTCCCGTTTCAAAATTATGGGGTGTAGGGCCTAAAATGGAAAGGGAGCTAAGCAAACTAGGCATCTATTATATAGGGGATATCCAAAGATATGATAAAGATGTGCTGATTACCCTGTTTGGGAAAAGGGGAAAGGAAATATACGACTTTTCTTTTGGTATAGATTCAAGGCCTGTAGAAGTAAATATTATTAATCAGTCCATAGGAGAAGAAGAAACCTTTAAGGAGGATATTAATAATCCCAAATTGTTAATAGATAAATTGAGATTATATTCCATTAACCTAGCAAATAAATTAGTATCGAAAGGCTATTTAGCAAGGACTATAACTGTAAAAATTAAATATGATGATTTTTCAATAGAAACCAGAAGCATTACTTTAAACATTCCTACCAACGACGAAAGAGTTATATTCCATACGGGAAAACAAATACTCCTTAACAAATTCAAATCGGAAAAAAACGTTAGATTAGTTGGATTAACCCTATCTAATCTAATCTATCCTGACGATCCAATCCAATTAAGCATGAAAATATAATAGCTTTCAAATCCAGTTGAATGTGAAATGTACTAGTTTTCCAAACTATTCGGACATAAAAATATACTAATTTTTAGTGTTGTTAAATTAACAATAATTGGGGTTGAAAATGGTCATTTTAGTTTTTTTGTTTTTTGTTAATAAAGTATTGATTGTAGAAAGAACGAACATTCTAAGACTTTTGAGAGTCTAATAAAGCGAAAGAGTATTGTTAAAAATATCTCAATACTGCTATAGGGTATACATTTGGCTGATTTAATGTTATAATGGACATTGGATACAATTAGCCTGAAGCCATTTGTTAACATATTTATATATTAAAGAAAAAAGAGGTGGAATAAGGATGAAGTTAGAAAATCTCACTTTTAAGGGCGGCGTAAATGTACCACATTATAAAGAATTGACAGAAAGCCTTCCTATAGAGAGAGCAAAAGAACCTTCTATGGTCGCAATACCGCTACACCAACATACAGGTGCTCCTTGTGAACCTTTGGTGAAGGTAGGTGACAACATTAAGGTAGGACAAAAAATTGGAGAATCGGAAGCATTTGTATCTGCTCCGGTACATTCTTCTGTATCTGGAACAGTGAAAGACATAATTCATATTCCCATACCTACAGGTCTTACTGTCAAATGTGTAGTCATTGAGTCCGATGGGAAGAATGAACTGCATGAATCGGTAAAACCCAAAGGAAGATTAGAAGACCTATCTCCTAAAGAGGTAATTGAAATAATCAAGGAAGCCGGTATTACTGGGATGGGAGGAGCAAGTTTTCCAACTCATGTTAAATTATCACCACCACCTGACAAAAAGATTGACACAGTTTTGATAAACGGTGCAGAATGTGAGCCATATTTAACTGCAGACCACAGGGTTATGGTTGAAGAACCAGAAAAAGTGATAATTGGTTTAAAAGCCATAATGAAGGCCTTAGGAGTAGAAAAAGGAATTATAGGTATTGAAAAAAACAAACCTGATGCAATAATAGCTTTAAAGGAAGCAAGTAAAGATGAAGCAAATATAAGCATTGCTACCCTAAAGGTAAAATATCCTCAAGGGGACGAAAAAAGGTTGATAAATGCCATTTTAGGACGAGTAGTTCCTTCAGGGGGGTTACCAATGGATGTAGGAGCTGTAGTATCTAATGTTTCTACAGCTAGAGCTATAGCAGAAGTCATATTAGAAGGAAAACCTCTATATGAAAGGGTAACTACTGTTACTGGCAATGGTATAAGAAATCCAAAAAATCTACTGGTGAAAATAGGAACTCCATTTAAGGATTTAATTGAAGAATGTGGTGGTTTTAATGAGAATTCTCCTGGGAAAATAATTAGTGGTGGGCCAATGATGGGTATAAGCCAATTTTCTATAGATGTTCCCATTATTAAGGGATCTGGTGGTATTCTAGTTTTAACTCAGAGAGAGGCGAAACCCGAACCAGTTTTGCCTTGTATAAGATGTGGCAAGTGTCTAGAAGTATGTCCCGTAAAATTACAACCATTGTATATAAGCAGCTATACATTAAAGCACAATTTTGATAAGGCAGAAGAATACCATGCATTAGATTGTGTAGAATGTGGAGCTTGTTCTTATATTTGCCCAGCTAAAAGGCCATTGGTGGAGTCCATTAGATTGGCGAAAAGAGAAATACTTGCTAAGAGGAAAGCAAAATAGATAGGAGGATCTGAAATGGATAGTAAAGTAGTCGATACTTCCAAGGCTCAAGAACTTGCCTTAGAAAATATGTTGCTAGTGTCTTCATCTCCTCATATTAGATCTAATGAATCTGTACAGAGGATAATGTTGGATGTAATTATTGCACTTGTACCAGCGGTTGTTGGAAGCGTTTACTTTTTTGGATTAAATGCTTTAAAACTAATATTAATTTCTGTAGCTTCAGCTATGATCTTTGAAGCACTTATTCAAAAATTATTTAAAAAGCCTATAACCATAAATGACCTTTCAGCAGTAATAACTGGAATATTAATAGCCTTTAATTTGCCTGCTAGTGCACCATGGTGGTTACCAGTTGCAGGTACTGCTTTTGCAATAATAGTAGTAAAACAGTTTTTCGGTGGATTAGGATCGAATTTCATGAATCCAGCATTAGCCGCCAGAGCCGTACTCCTAGCTTCTTGGCCTACTCATATGGCTACTTTTACTGGTACTAGGCCAGATGTCGTTGCAACAGCTACTCCATTAGCTATTATGAAGTATGGAATAAGTGCTGATGGTGCAGCTTCAGCTACAGTAGAAGCAGCTACTTCAGCATCACAAGCAGCAGGTGCAGAATTGCCAACCCTTTGGAACATGTTTATAGGCAATATTCCAGGAGCCATAGGTGAAACATCAGTAATATTATTGTTAATAGGTGCAGCTTATCTAATAATTAGGAAGGTTATAGATTGGAAAATCCCGATATTCTATATTGGAACTACTTTCATCATGTTAGTTCTTCTAGGAGTAGAATTTGAATTTTTACCTTACCATATATTAGGTGGTGGATTAATCCTAGGAGCCTTTTACATGGCAACGGATTATGCTACTACACCAGTAACCCCTATAGGCAGAATCATATTTGGGATTGGAGCAGGAATATTAACAGCATTAATCAGGGTGAAAGGTGCTTATCCCGAAGGAGTATCCTATTCCATTTTGCTAATGAATGTAGCAACACCTCTAATAGAAAAGTTCACAAAGCCTAAAGTATTTGGGGAGGTGAAAAAATAATGAATGAAACGATAAAATTAGGATTAATTTTGTTCATTATAACAGCAGTAGCAGCTTCTGTACTGGCGATTTCAAATAGCGTCACCTCTGAAAGGATAGCAGAAGTAGAGCAGTTGGCCAGCGAAAGGGCAATGACGGAGGTATTGGAAATTGCGAAAAAGTTTGAACCATTAGCTGCTAATAGACTAAGTGAGATAGTAGGAAATAATACAGGTATACTTGAAATAAGTGAAGGTTATAATGATTCTGAATTAGTAGGTTATGTTTTTAAGATGCAGGTTAATGGCTATGGTGGACCTTTAACTTTTATGACTGGCATATCTAAGGAAGGAAAGATTATAGGGATAAAAGTATTAGAACATGGAGAAACTCCAGGTCTTGGAGCTAACTCAACCAGACCTTATTTTGCTAATTCCTTTAAAGGTAAGTCTGTAGATAAGGAGATAATAGCTGTTAAGAATCCACAGGCAGATAATGAAGTTCAAGCACTAACCAGTGCAACAGTAACAACAAATGCAATTGTAAATGGAGTTAATGTAATACGCCAGGTATATAACGATAGTCTGTCAAATTAGGAAGGTTGGGGGTGAGTTTGTTGAAATTATCAAAAGTCTTTTATAACGGAATAATTAAGGAAAATCCTATATTTGTTCAGTTGATTGGAATGTGTTCAGTACTAGCTGTTACTACTGCCGCTAAAAACGGTTTGGCTATGGGTTTGGCTGTTACAGGCGTGTTAATTGGCTCTAACGTAGTTGTATCTTTAATTCGTAAGGTGGTACCGGATAAAATTCGTATTCCAGCTTATATAGTGGTAATTGCTACTTTTGTTACCATAGTAGAAATGTTTATGAAGGCCTATACTACCGATTTATATAATGCTTTAGGCATATTCATTCCACTGATTGTAGTAAACTGTATTATTTTAGCAAGAGCAGAATCTTTTGCTTCAAAAAATGGGGTATTAGCTTCAGCAGTAGATGGATTAGGTATGGGACTGGGATATACTATGGCATTACTAATATTAAGTTCAATAAGGGAATTATTAGGCTCTGGAAGCATATTCGATATTCAGATATTTGGTCCGTCCTATGAACCAGCTATAATATTCATAATGCCTCCAGGAGCGTTTATATTGCTTGGAATACTTATAGGAATTTTTAATTCCATAAGAAACAAACAGGCTTCTAAGGAAGTTCTGCAAAAGGAGGAAGCTAGATGAACCTTTTTACTATATTGATAAGTACCATATTTGTTAACAACTATGTATTAGGTCGGTTTTTAGGTATCTGTCCTTTCTTAGGAGTTTCCAAAAAAACGGAGACAGCAGTGGGTATGGGGATTGCGGTAACTTTTGTAGTTACCTTATCTTCAATAATTACTTATATAATACATTATACACTTTTAGCAGGGGCTTTGGAATACTTACAAACTATTGTATTTATACTGGTTATAGCAGCTTTAGTTCAATTTGTTGAGATGGTGTTAAAAAAGACGAGTCCAACCTTGTATAATGCATTGGGAGTATATCTTCCGTTAATAACTACTAACTGTGTAGTATTAGGAGTTGCTATATTAAATATTCAAGAAAAGTACAATTTAATTGAAACTATAATCAATGCTTTTGGAGCTTCTGTTGGTTTTAGCTTAGCCTTAATACTTATTTCAGCAATAAGGGAAAAGTTTGAAATACAAGAAGTACCTAAAGCTTTAGAAGGTTTTCCTATAGCGTTGATAACAGCTGGTCTTATGTCCATTGCCTTTTTAGGCTTTAATGGAATGGTATAGGAGGGAAATTAATATGATGGAGATAATATATCCAGTAGGTGTATTAGGAGGATTAGGTCTATTATTTGGGGCTAGTCTTTCATTAGCATCAAAAGTTTTCCATGTAGAAATAAATCCAAAAGTTGAGGAGGTTAGGCAGGTTTTACCTGGAGCCAACTGTGGTGCATGTGGTTTCCCCGGTTGTGATGGGCTGGCAAATGCCATTGCAAATGGTAAGGCTCCAGTAAATGCTTGTAGTGTTGGGGGTAATCCTGTAGCTGAATTAGTAGCAGAAATAATGGGAGTTAATCCAGTAGAAACTATTAGGGAAGTAGCCACAGTCCTGTGTCAAGGAGATTGTAATAAGGCAAAGGAAAAATATGTCTATACTGGAATTAGAGATTGTAGAGCTCAGAATATTCTGGCAGGAGGAAGTAAATCCTGTTCTTATGGTTGCCTAGGATGCGGTACTTGTCAAGATGTTTGTGATTTTGATGCCATAGAAATTATAGATGGTATTGCAGTTATAGATAAGGATAAATGCACATCCTGTAAAAAATGCATAAACGTATGTCCAAAGAGAATAATTGAAATGATTCCCTATGATAAGGAAGTAATAGTAAAATGCAAGAGCAATGATCCTGGTAAAATTGTTAGAGCAAACTGCAATATAGGCTGCATTGGATGTCAGCTTTGTGTTAGAAATTGTCCTGAAGATGCCTTTACATTTGAAAACTTTTTAGCAAAAATTAACTATGAAAAATGTACCAATTGTGGTGTATGTGTTGAAAAATGTCCTACAAAGGCAATTTTTTCTAGTTTAGAGAAAAATCAGTTTATTGCTCAATAAAGGGCCTAATCCTAGGCTCTTTTATTTTTTAATAAGTTCATTTATAATAAAAAGGTAAATTACAATAGTAACTTGTCAATGAACGGCATAAGTGATAAACTAATTGTGATATCAATAAGTTAGTTTTAAAGGGTGGAATCAATTGACAAAAGGGGACAAGATTTTGATATTTAGTATATTAGTCATTAGTCTATTATCCTTATTCTATATTAGGAATATGGCCTTTAACTATGATGAAAAATATATAAGCATTCAGGTCAATGGCATAGAGATAAAAAAAATAATATTTGACAGATCTTTGATTGGAAAGACCATATCAATTAAAACAGAATTTGGATATAATTTAATTGAAATAGGTGATGGCAAGGTACGGGTAATTGAAGCAGATTGTCCCGATAAATTGGATGTAAAACAAGGTTACATTTCTGAAGTGGGAGAAGTAATTGTGTGTTTACCCAATAGATTGGTGATAGAGATAAAAGGAGTAGCTGATGCAGACCTAGACTATATAAGCCATTAGAGGTGGAACTATGAAGGAAATTAAGAGATTGATTTTTTTGTCATTATTGGTTTCAATTGGATTGGCTTTAAGTCTAATTGAATCCTTAATGCCTGTGCCTTTTATAGCACCAGGAGCAAAATTAGGATTGTCTAATATGGTAATACTCATAACTCTGGTAATATTCGGATTTAAAGAAGCTCTAATTGTCGGAATGTTAAAATCTATAATATTTACCATTACCACAGGTAGCATTACAAGCCTTTTTTATAGCTTATCTGGTTCAATTTTAAGCTGTATAATGATGTTTGTAATAAATTATAGATTTTCCAATATATTTAGTTTAATAGGGGTTAGCATCTTTGGAGCAATAGCTCATAACTTCGGGCAGGTTTTAGTAGCAAGTCTTATGATGAACAATTTAAGGATTTTTTCCTATCTGCCTGTATTGTTATTGACAAGTCTATTTACTGGATACTTTGTGGGCTTGACTTCAAGATATGCGGTTAAAAATTTAAAAAAATCTTTCGACAATATATTTTATTCTAATTAATAAGGTGATATTATGAAAAAGGTCGTACTTGCTTCTGCTTCGCCAAGAAGGAAAGAATTGCTATTAAAATTTAACATAGAACCTATTATAATAGAATCTAAGATAGAGGAGAGGATATCTCCTAATGAAACAGCTGAGCAAATTGCTATGGCCCTTTCCTTTGAGAAAGCCAATAAGGTAGCAAAAGAACTGAAAAATGATGAAATAGTTATAGGAGCAGATACCATTGTGGTTTTTGAGGATAAGATACTTGGTAAACCCAAGAGTCCAGAAGAAGGAATGACCATGCTTAAATTATTAAGTGGAAAGAAACATGAGGTAATAACTGGTATAGCAATTATACAAGCTAATTCAAATAAAAAAATAATAGATTTTGAAAAAACAGTAGTTAAGTTTAGAAACTTGACCAATGAAAAGATTAAGAATTATATTAATACAGGTGAATATATTGACAAGGCAGGAGGATATGCAATACAGGGATTAGGCGGAGTTCTGGTGGAGTATATTGAAGGCTGTTATTATAATGTAATTGGATTACCAATTTATAAGTTAGACTTATTATTGGAGAGACATTTTAACTTAAGTCTATTATAATTATAAGGTGGTAATTATGCAGGAGAGTGTTCAGGTTACTAGAAGCTATACCATAAAAGATCTTCCATTAAATGAGAGGCCTAGAGAAAAATTAGTGAAACATGGACCAAGTTCATTGTCCAATGCAGAATTAATAGCTGTAATAATTAGAACAGGTTATCAAGAAGATACTGCTATAGATCTGGCAAATAGGCTTCTCAGCATAGACCAGTCGGGAATAGGGTACCTTTCTCATGCTACCGTAGAAGAGCTAACTAAGATTAAAGGGATTGGAACCTGTAAAGCAGCTCAGATAATAGCAGCCATAGAATTAGGAAAGAGAATATCCAGTAGGGGTGGAGAGGATAAACTAAAAGTAGATTCTCCATTTGTTATAGCAGAACTGGTCATGGAGGAGATGAGGTATCTAAGAAAAGAACATTTTAAAATAGCAATTTTGGATACTAAGAATCAAATAATTAGCATTGAAAATATTTCCATTGGGAGTTTAAATTCGTCTATAGTACACCCAAGAGAAGTCTTTAATATTGCAATTAGAAGAAGCGCAAATTCGATTATTTTAATACATAATCACCCTAGCGGTGATCCAACACCCAGTAAAGAAGATATTAATATTACCCATAGATTGATTGAAGCAGGGAATATAATAGGGATCACCGTACTAGACCATATTATAATTGGTGATAATAAGTATATAAGTTTTAAGGAGAAGAACATAATCTAATCTTTGATTTAAGTTATAGAAAGAAAGGAGCAAAGGATATGGGGATATTTAGTGCATTTGCAAAAGATATGGGAATTGATTTAGGGACAGCTAATACTTTAGTCTATATTAAAGGAAAGGATATTGTAATTAGAGAGCCATCAGTAGTAGCTATTCAAACTGATATGAAACAAGTTTTAGCTGTAGGTGAAGAAGCTAAGAAGATGATTGGTCGTACTCCAGGAAATATAGTAGCAATTAGACCATTGAAAGATGGAGTCATAGCCGATTTCGATATAACTCAAAGCATGTTGAAATATTTTATAAAGAAAGCAATGCAAAGGCGATCTCTATTCCAACCAAGAGTGGTAATATGTGTACCCAGTGGAGTTACTGAAGTTGAAAAAAGAGCAGTAGAGGAAGCAGCAATTAATGCTGGTGCTAGAGATGCCTATTTAATAGAGGAACCTATGGCAGCAGCTATTGGAGCAGGCCTTCCTGTACAAGAGCCTACCGGGAGCATGATAGTGGATATTGGTGGAGGTACAACTGAAGTAGCAGTTATTTCATTAGGAGGTATTGTAACTAGCAAATCCATCAGGATTGGTGGAGATGAGTTAGATGAAGCTATAGTAAGCTATATTAAAAAGGAATATAGTTTAATGATTGGAGAACGTACTGCAGAAGATGTAAAAATTGCTATTGGTTCAGCTTTTGTGGATAATAAGGAGACTAAGATGAATATTAGAGGTAGGGATTTAATATCTGGCCTGCCAAAGACTATAGAAGTAACCTCTAGCGAAATACATGAGGCTATGAAGGAGCAAATATACAATATACTAGATGCAATAAAATCCACTTTAGAAAAAACCCCGCCTGAATTAGCAGCAGATATAATGGAACAGGGTATAATGCTTACTGGAGGTGGAGCTTTACTCAATGGTTTAGATAAATTAATAAGAAAAGAAACATCAATGCCTGTTCATGTTGCTGAAAATCCTTTAGATTGTGTAGCAATTGGTACTGGGAAAGCCTTAGAGAGCATAGATGTTTTGAAGAAGACTGTTTCCAATACTAGAAGAAAAGGTTAAGTGGTGATGGTATGTCCTTTTTTAAACGATATAAGAATAGAATGATAGTAGCTATAGTTGCTATCATTCTAATTATTATAATTGGTTTTACGAGCGGTGAAAGATTGGAGCTTACCATAGTAGAAAAATCTATAGGTAATTTAATTAGTCCTATAGAAAAGTTTTTCTTCAATTTAGGAAGTAAGGTTTCTAACTTTTTTAATTCCATTAGAGAGATAGGTACATTAAGAGAAGAGAATGAAAGATTAAAATTAAGAGTTGTAGAATTGGAAGAGAAGAATAGGCTATATGAAGACATAATTGGCAAAAGCGACTATTTAAAAAATGAAAAGGAATTGTTAGAAAATACCACCTATAATCTAATAGTTGCCCAAGTAATAGGCAAGGAACCAGGAAATTGGTTTGATAGATTCATTATTGATAAAGGGTTAAAGGATGGAATAAAAAAAGGGGATACTGTAATTCAAGCTGTGGAAACGGAGGAAGGGATAATACAAGAAGGCATAGTAGGGAGGATTGCTGAAGTAGGAGATAATTGGGCAAAAGTAGTATCCATCATAGATGGTAATAATAAGATTGCCTTTAAAGTTATTAGAACTCAAGATGGAGGAGTAATATCTGAAAGCGTTGGTGGCAAGCTAATAGGCTATTTATACGATCCTGATGCTGATATAATGAAGGGAGACAAGCTATTTAGTTCTGGATTAGGTGGAATATATGTTAAAGATCTGTATATCGGTGAAATTACAGATGTAATAAAAAGGGACGAGGATTTGACAAAAAATATTGAGATAGAACCTGCAGTTGATTTTAAGAAGATTTATAAGGTTTATGTCATATTGAATTGAGAGGGATTAAATTGACAGGTTTAGTATTGCTTTTAATAATTATAGTTAATTTCATATTGGAATCCACCATAATTCACTATTTCAATATATTTGGAGTAGTTCCAAATACCGCATTAATTGTAACGGTGATAATAGCTTTGCTTAAGGGGAAAAATGTAGGAAGTATTGTAGGTTTAATATCTGGGCTGTTACAGGATATTATATTTAGTCCGGTAATTGGAATAAATGGTTTTATACTCTTCTTTACAGGTTTCTTAATAGGTTTTATGGAAGGGAAATTATCAAAGGATAATATACTCATTCCCATTATGTTAACCTTAATTTCAACCATAGGTTATCATTTATTATATAGTTTATTTCTTTATTTTTTAGCCTACAATATTTCTATAATTGCTTTTTTTAAGGAAGTGGTCCTTTTTGAAATGGTTTATAATGGTGTCATTTCAGTATTAGTATTTAAGGGATTTTCCAAGATATTCATAATTCCTCCTATTAGGTTTGGAAAGAGATAGGGGTGAAAGACTTGAAACTACTAGAGAAGTTGAAGAATAGATTTAATCTATTGCTAATCGGTGTAACGATTATAATATTAGCTCTTTCTTTCAGATTAGCCACGTTAACCATAGTTGAAGGGGATTACTATAGGGATATATCTGATAATAAGCGATTGAAGGAAGTGTATATTACTGCTCCAAGAGGAGAAATTAGAGACAGGTATGGTAGATTATTGGCAGGTAACAAACCCAGCTTTACCGTCCAATTATTAAAAGATGAGTTGAATATTAAGGATAGAGAAAAGAAGAACCATATATTGTTAACATTAGCTAGGCTACTAGAGGAAGATGGGGTTATATATGCTGACGAATTCCCCATCGAAATGAATATATTTACCTATGATGAAGAGGAAGCTTATCAACTGGAAAATATGACTCCTATTGAAAAGGTAATAGATATAATCATTTCCAATAACTTATTACCTGAAATATTGAATACCTATTATACCCATCCTGAATATGCAGAACATTTCCAATTTATTACTGTTAATAAAGCTATTAATGCTTTAGAAAACAAGGGAATATCTATACCAATAAATGTGAAATTGACCCAGGAAGGAGTAGCTTTAAGTTTCAATGAAGAAAAAGATATTGAACAGTGGAAAAGGTCTCACGATATGAGTCAGGACATAAGTCCTAGGGATGCGATTCTTAAATTAGTGAACAATGATAAAAATATAATAAGAAAGATATTAGATCATCCTATTTCTCGACAAATGATCTATGATATGCTAAAGGAAAAGGGTTTAGCTGAAAATATTAGATTGAAGGAGTATTCATTAACCCATGATGAGGAATATCTACAGCAGAAGAGGAGCCTAATGAAGATTTTTGATGAAATCGATTTTAACACTACAGCTAAGGAAGACTTTGTTAACATAGTAGCGAAGACTTCTCTAGTAGATTTGTTGGAGAAAGTAGTTAAAAATGAAGACGACAAAGGAAACGTTGAAAGGCTTGTACCTGGAGAAATACTAATGGATATAATCGAGAAAAAAGGTTTAGAAGCACCTGTGAAACTTGAAATAAATGAAGAGGTAGGCGCAGTTCTTTATACTTACAAGGGGCAAAATACATCTACTGATAAAGTACCTATAGATATTTTGATAGAATTTATAAGGGATAATAGCTTATTGGAGGATTTTATAACCCATGATGATGTAAAAGGAATTGCACAGGAAATAGTATTGCAAAAGGGATATAATCCTAGGATTTCAGTTGCAAAATGGGAATACGTATCTTTAGTTAACAAAAATGACTGGTACGAGAAATTTAAAATTCCATCAGATAAAAATGCTGAAGAAGCGTTTAATCATTTAATCCAATATTATAACATAGATAAGAACTTAAGCAGATACGAGTCAAGAGCTATAATGACTTTATACGATCAATTGGATAAACAAGGGCATAGGGCTTATCAACCCATAAATATAGCTTATGGAATCAAGGATTCTACAGTAGCTAGAATTGAGGAAGGATTAACGGATATGCCTGGTATACAGGTATCCATAGAACCTGTAAGGTATTATCCAGAGGGTGAGACTGCTGCCCATATATTAGGATATTTAGGGAAAATATCTCAGGCTAATGAAATTGAAAAATACGTAAAGGAAATAGGCTATTCTCCCAATGATATAATAGGGAAAACCGGTGTAGAGGAGAGCTTTGAATCGGAATTAAGAGGCAAAAATGGGGTTAGAAGGGTAGAAGTAGACGTTTTAGGAAATAGGACTAATATATTGGACGAAGAGAAGGCAGTACCTGGAAATAACATATATTTGACTATAGATTTAAAATTACAAAAGATTGCAGAAAGCGCTTTGAAACACGCTTTAGATCAAATTCAAATAGGGGGAACTTTCAAGAGCAAGTGGGGAGATTATAAGTATGGCATTAATAGGAGCAAGAGGAGGCCTTATATTAATGCTACTTCTGGAGCTGTGGTAGTAACCAATGTTAAAACAGGTGAACTTCTTGCTTTAGCGAATTATCCAGCCTATGATCCAAACCTATTTTCTACAGGGATATCTAGTACAGATTGGGCTAGTTTATTTCCTGAAAATGAAGATGACCCATTGGCTCCAAGACCTTTATACAACATTGCTATACAGACTGCCGTTCAACCGGGATCTGTTTTTAAAATGGTAACTGCTTTAGCAGGTTTAGAAAAAGGATTTAGCCCTACTAAAACCATTAGAGACATGGGGAAGGTAGATATAGGACCTGAATCCTTTGGATGTTGGATATGGAATTCTAGTAGGGGAACCCACGGCCATGTAAACGTATATGAGGCTATAAAGGATTCTTGTAACTATTACTTTTACTCTCTAGCCTTAGGTAGAAATCAAAAAACGGGAGAGAACCTAGGAGTAAGGGTGGATATAGAAGATATTGCTAATATTTCGAAGGAATTAGGGTTAAATGATAAAACTGGCATTGAGATAAATATTCCTAGTGAAGCCTCAGGGGGTGTTCCTAATCCACAGAGCAAGATAATGGTAACTAAAGCCCTATTAAAAAGATATTTGAATAGAAATATAAGGTCCTATATAAAAGAAGGAGAAAAGTTTACCGATGAAGAGATAGATGAAAAGATAGAGGAGATAATTAGTTGGACTGAAGCAGAGGAACCATTATCAAGAGGTGAGGTAATAAGACGTTTAGATGCTATGGGATTAGAACCAGAAAAAGTATTAGAAGGGCAAAAGGAAGGTTTGGCAGATAGAATAAAATATACCTATTTAAACTATGCAGGATGGAATATAACTGATACTTTAAATGTTACTATAGGACAAGGGCAAAATGCCTATACTCCACTTCAAATAGCCAATTATATAGCCACGATAGTTAATGGAGGATATAGGAACAAAGTTACCCTTATAGACAGCATCAAAAACTATGATAATACAAAGACCTTGTATGAGGGAAAAGCAAATCCAGATAGAATTAAATTGAATAATTATGAAAATTTAGAGCATGTAAAATATGGGATGAAATTGGTTGCTACTGAAGGTACCGCAAGAAGCCTATTTAAGAATTTCCCCATATCGGTAGGAGCCAAAACTGGAACAGCCCAAAGGTCTGGCGTAAATCCATCAACTGGGGAAACCTATGATGACTATGCTTGGTTTGTGGCATTTGCACCCTATGAAGAACCTGAAATTGCTATTTCTATTGTCTTAATCCAAGGAGGAAGTGGTGGATATGCAGGCCCCATTGCAAGGGAAATAATTGCAGAGTATTTTGGCCTTAATGCTACTGATAAAGAGGAAGCAATGCCCTTTGAAATTGAATTGACAAGGTAAATTAAGGCCTTCCAATTCAATTTTTTCTATTGTGGGAAGGAATTTTTGGATTTATAAAGAATATATAGATTAAGCGGAGGTAATACAGTTGAAGGAAGGGCTAATTAACTTTAAAGGGATTAAAGAAGGCATTTATATCCACATAAAAGAAGGAGATTTTGAAGTTATTAAGGGGAACTTGAAGAAAAAGTTAAATGAATATATAGACCTTTTTAAGGGCACTGATTTTTTAGGGATTAAAGGAGAAGGTTTAACTGAAGAAGAGGTAGGAGAATTACTAAATATTATAAAGGATAATTATAATTTGGAACCATCAAAAGAAGTACCGCCATATTATTTTGAGGAAGAAGAAATGCCTTTCAGTGGTATCGATGAAGGGGTGACTAAGTTTATTAATAACACCATAAGGTCTGGGCAAGTTATTGAATATGATGGAAATATTGTAATAATAGGGGATGTAAATCCAGGAGCTTTAATTAAAGCAAAGGGAAATATTATAATTCTAGGAATCATGAGAGGAGTAGCACATGCTGGTGTAGGTGGGAATTCTGACGCAATTATAGCTGCCTACGATTTACAGCCGACTCAACTGAGAATTGGGAATATCATTGGAAGGAAACCAGATGAGGATGTTCCTTCTTCTGGGGTTCCAGAAGTTGCAAGAGTTAATAACGGGGAAGTTATTATTGAGCCATATTTACTAAAAAATAACAAAAGGAGGAAGGAAAAATGGGAAGAGCAATTGTAATAACATCGGGCAAAGGTGGAGTTGGGAAAACTACAACGACTGCAAATATAGGTACTGGATTGGCCATAATGGGAAATAAAGTAGTAGTAGTTGATACGGATATAGGTTTAAGGAACCTGGATGTAGTAATGGGTTTAGAAAATAGGATAGTATACGATATTGTAGACGTGGTTGAGAAAACTTGCAGATTGAAACAAGGGCTCATAAGGGATAAGCGATTTGATGGTTTATATTTATTACCTGCAGCTCAAACCAAGGATAAAACTGCTGTAAAACCTGAACAGATGATAGAGCTTATAAAAGAATTGAAAGAGGAAGGTTTCGATTATATTATAATAGATTCACCAGCCGGAATTGAACAAGGTTTTCAGAATTCCATTGCAGGAGCAGATGAAGCCATTATAGTAACTACCCCTGAAATTTCAGCGGTGAGAGATGCAGACAGGGTGATTGGATTGTTGGAGGCCCAAGGATTACATAATCCAAAGTTAATAATCAATAGAATTCGTTACGATATGGTTAAACGAGGAGATATGATGAATGTAGAAGATATAATAGATATTTTAGCGGTGGATTTATTAGGTGTGATTCCAGATGATGAGGCTATAGTAATTTCAACAAATAAAGGTGAACCTGTGGTATCTGAAGAAGGTCCTTTGTCAGCAAAAGCCTTTAGAAATATATGCGATAGAATTTTAGGGAAAGAAGTGGAGTTTCTAAACTTAGAAACTTCTGAAGGTAAGTTTAGTAGATTGATAAAATTACTATTTAGCAAATAAAGGGGGAATAACCTTGGATTTTTTTAAATTTTTCAACAAAGATAGCCAAAGAAGCAAGAATGTAGCTAAGGAAAGGTTAAAATTAGTGTTAATTCACGACAGGTCTGATTTATCACCAAAATTGTTAGAGATGATAAAAGGGGATATGATCAGAGTTGTAAGAGAGTATGCAGATATTGATGAAGAAGGCCTTGATATAAAACTAACTAGAATGAAGAGGGAATCAGATAACATGCCTATGTCTGCTTTAGTAGCTAATATACCTATTATAAAGGTTAAAGATAATGGGTAATATACAAAAATTGTTAACAAACAAACAATTATTGTAATCCTAAACAAATATTGATATAATTAAAACGGATTTTATGACTTACCTAATTAATTGATGTGGGGGTGTACAAATGAAAAGAAGATTAGGCTTTGCTCTTCTATCCACGATCCTAGTTTTAGCCTTATTAGTAGGCTGTGGTGGAAAAGAAACAAGCACTACTAACAATGAAGGTTCAAGTGAGGCATTAACTGGTGGTGAACTAAAAGATGGTTTATACCTAATCAAGAATCCAGTAAGCAATCATGGCAACTATGGCATGGCTAAAATGGAAGTAAAAGATGGTGAAATTATTTCCTTTAAGTATGCAGAAATACTAGCAAATTCTGGAGAAGAAAAGAATGAAAATAATTATAACTATCCAGATGGGTTAGCTGTTATAGCTAATTTAAATGAGCAATTTAATGAGAAAAAGAATTTAGATGAAATGGATTTTGACGCTGTTTCAGGAGCTACCCATACCAAAGAATCCTTTAAGGATATAGTAAACAGATTATTAGCACAAGCTGAAAAAGGAGAAACCTACACTCCAGTGTATAAGGATGGAGTATATACTGCTAAGGCGGATGAAGATAGTCATGGTTGGTTAGGTGAAGTAATGGTAGTCGTTAGAGATGGACAAATTGTAGGATTAGACTACTTTGAAACTGCAGTTGAGGATATGGAAAGTAATAAGGTAGTTTTTGATGAGGATAATAAGCCTGTAACTGGCAGCGATGGAAAGCCAAAAACTGAACCAGTTGAAGTTAAAGCTGGAGAGAGGAAATCCGCTGATAACTATGCTTACTTAGATGCCCTTGATGTAGTAAAAGCAGTTCAAAGAAAGATCATAGACAATAATGGAACAGAAAATCTAGATGTGGATTCCATTACTGGAGCTACAAGCACAAGAACTACTATGATTGAATTAGTGGAAAAAGCCTTAGAAAGTGCAAAATAAGAATAAAAACCCTAACTACACGTTAGGGTTTTTCTAAATATATAATAAGGGGTTAGTCATTATGAAATCAAAAAAGTCTATTCTTCTATTAATTGTGATAATACTATTGCAATTTACCGTCGGTTGTAAAAAAGATGTACCAGGGCCTTTAGCAAAATCTGAATTTCTGATGAATACCTATATTACACTAAGGATTTATGATAAGAAGGATAAAAATATATTAGATAAGGCCTTTGATAGATTGAGAGAGATAGAAAATAGGATGAGCGTAACCATTGAAGACAGTGATGTTAGCCTAATAAATCAAAATGCAGGAATAAAGCCAGTCAAGGTACATGAAGATGTATACTATGTAATAAAGGAAGCTAAATACTTTGCAGAGTTGTCCAATGGTGCCTTTGATCCAACTATTGGTCCATTAACGGACTTATGGAATATAACGGGAGATGAACTAAGAGAAAGAGAATCCATTCCGACGGAGGATGAAATTAAGGAAGCACTTGAGTTAGTGGATTATAGAGACTTAGAATTATTAGAAGATAATCAGGTGTTTTTGAAAAAGGAAGGCATGAAATTGAACTTAGGAGGAATCGTTAAAGGTTATGCTGCAGATGAAGTGAAGAGAATTTTCCTAGAAAATGGAGTTGAGTCTGCAATAATTGATTTAGGAGGGAATCTCTATGTCATGGGAGAAAAGGAGGATGGAGAAGCTTGGAAAATTGGAATTCAAGATCCCTTTAAGGAAGAAAGAGATTATTTAGGAATATTGAAAGTAAAAAATAAATCGGTAGTTACTTCTGGCGATTATGAACGTTATATAATCTATAATGGGGAAAAATACCATCATATTTTAGACCCAAAAACTGGTTATCCATCGGAAAATGAAGTTTCGGGAATAACAATCATATCGGATAAATCCATAGTAGGGGATGGCCTTTCTACAGCTTTGTTCATACTAGGAGTTGAAGGAGGGTCTAAACTAGTTAATCAATTAGGAGATATACAGGCCATATTTGTAACTAAAATGGAAGAGGTTATAGTTCACGAAGATATAATAGAAGATTTTTCTCTAAGAGATAGCAATTATAGTCTTATTTTGAATCAAAAATAATAGGTAATAAAACCCACCTTTAAGAAATATTATATATTAGATTGAGGTGGGTGAGATTATGTATAAAAAAAGCTATCCTAAATATAAAAGTATATTAAGTTATCTAAAACGGAGATACCATTATAAGAGGATATTGAATAGGATTATTGCAGCTTTAATAATACTAATTATAATCCTTTTATTGAAATTATTAAATAACAGCTTTTCAAATAACATTATTCAAATAATCTACAATGGAATAAATTATGAATTTAGTCTAAAAAAGGATGGAAAAGCATTGGTTACCTATGGTAGGAAATTATTAACCCTTCCGGAAAAAACTCTCTTTGTGTTTAACTTAAATAATTCCGTTAAATATCCACCTCCTATTGAAGGTGTAGTCTATAATCCCTTTGGGGAAACCATATATTTAAATGGAAAATCCACTTTTAATGATGGCGTAGATATTATTCCATATGAAGGTAAAGAACCCATAGCCATTAAAGATGGTGTAGTTAAATCCATTGAAGATAGGGGAGCAAAAGGATATTTTGTTACCATAGAACATGAGGATTTTTCAACGGTTTATGGATACTTGGTATCAATCTATGTTGAGAAAGGAGAAGATATAAAGGCAGGGACTAAAATAGGCACCTTAGGAACTAACAAAGATGGGAATAAATACTTGCATTTTCAGACTATCGTAAATGGTTCTCCCGTAGACCCGTTGAAGTACATAGATTTTAAGGGAAAATTTTAAAACTGTCTTAGACAGTTTTTTTGTTTGATTTTTGTTTCCCACTATTAAATAAAATAAAAAGATGGTAATATATTATTATAATACTAATGAAAAGGTGATATTAGATGATAGATATGAAGAAATTAGATAAAGTGCTAAGAAGGGTAGAAAAACCAGCAAGATATATAGGTATGGAAAAAAATGCTATTAAAAAGGATTTAAATGAGGTGAAAGTAAAATTTGCTTTTGCCTTTCCAGATATATACGAAGTAGGCATGTCCCATCTAGGTCTTCATATACTCTATAATCTGATAAATGAAAAAGAGGACATGGCTTGTGAAAGGGTTTTTGCTCCTTGGGTAGATATGGAAGAGGAAATGATTAAAGAAGGAATCCCTCTATTTACACTGGAAAGCAAGGAATCTGTAAGAAATTTTGATTTTTTAGGTTTTACTTTGCAATATGAGATGAGCTATACCAACATAATCAATATGCTTAATTTGGGGGGCATTCCAATACTTTCTAAGGACAGAAAAAAAGAAGATCCTTTCATAATAGCAGGAGGGCCTTGTGCCTATAACCCTGAACCAATTGCAGATATTATTGACTTTTTTGTAATAGGTGAAGGAGAGGAAATAATATTAGAAATATTAGAAA
The DNA here is from genome assembly GCF_900106765.1 of Tepidimicrobium xylanilyticum. Classification (NCBI taxonomy): domain Bacteria; kingdom Bacillati; phylum Bacillota; class Tissierellia; order Tissierellales; family Tepidimicrobiaceae; genus Tepidimicrobium; species Tepidimicrobium xylanilyticum. The sequence goes on along the minus strand of NZ_FNNG01000011.1, from coordinate 28,335 downwards.
AATATAAGGAGTATAAAGCCCCTAAAGGAAATAGGATTGGATTTTTGAAGGAAGTAAGCAAAATAGAAGGGGTATATGTACCACAGTTTTATCATGTAAAATATAATAAAGATAATACTATCCAGAGCATGGATCCAATAGTGGAAGGTATTCCTAAGATCATTAAAAAGAGAATTATTAAAGATTTAGATAGAGTATATTTCCCAGAAAAACTAATAGTACCCTATATAGAAACGATTCATGACAGGATTCCACTGGAAATATTTAGAGGTTGCACAAGGGGATGTAGATTTTGTCAAGCAGGGATGATCTATAGGCCTGTAAGAGAAAAGTCAGTAGAAAGGCTATTAGAATTGGCAGAAAAACTAGAAGAAAATACAGGATACGAGGACATATCCTTAACTTCTCTTAGTTCCTGTGATTATTCCAATCTAGAGAAATTGATTTCAAAACTTATGGATAGATATGAAGATGAAAAGGTAGGCATTTCACTACCATCCTTAAGGTTAGATTCTTTTAGCATTGGGGTATTGAAGGAGATTCAAAAGGTCAGGAAAACTGGATTAACCTTTGCCCCAGAGGCAGGCAGCCAAAGGCTTAGGGACGTAATAAATAAAGGGGTTACAGATGAAGATTTAATAAATGCGGTATCCTATGCCTTTGAGGAAGGTTGGTCTACCATTAAACTATACTTTATGATTGGATTACCTACTGAAACGGAAGAGGATTTACTGGGCATAAGGGATCTAGGATATAAGGTTAAGGACATATTCTTTAGCCTTCCCAAAGAAAAGCGAAAAGGTAATCTAAAAGTCACTCTTAGTGCTTCTTGCTTTGTACCAAAACCCTTTACTCCTTTCCAATGGGTAGGACAGGATTCAATAGAAAAGTTTTATGAAAAGATAGATCTAATTAAGCAAAACATTAGGGATAAAAAAATTACATTTAATTATCATGATCCAAAGTTAAGCTATTTAGAGGCAGTAATTGCCAGAGGAGATAGAAGGCTAGGAAAAGCTTTAATAAGAGCTTGGGAAAAAGGTTGTAAATTTGATGGATGGTCTGAAAAATTCGATTTTGATAAATGGATGGAAGCTTTCAAGGAAACGGGAATAGATGGGGACTTTTATGCATTGCGGGAAAGGGAAATTGATGAAATACTTCCTTGGGATTTCATCAATCCGGGGATTACTAAGGAATATTTAATCAAGGAATATGAAAAGGCTAAAGGTGAAGAATTGACCAGAGATTGCAGATTAGGCTGTACTAATTGTGGCATCAATAGAAGCTTTACAGGTGGTGTTTGCTGATGATTTTAAGAGTTAAATTTACAAAAGAAGGTTATTTAAAATACATTTCTCATTTAGATATGATGAGATTATTTCAAAGAGCCTTTAGAAGGGCTCAAATTCCAATTAAATATTCAGAAGGATTTAATCCCCAGCCTAAATTTTCTATAGCAAACCCTCTAGCCTTAGGAATAGAGAGTATTGAAGAATATATGGATATGGAGTTATACGAGAAAATCCCTGTAGATGAGTTTATAAATAGGATGAATAAAGAAATGCCTAAAGGGATTAAAATAATAGATGCAAAATACATCAAAGACACTAAGGCTATTGCTTCCCTCATTAGTTGGAGTTATTATAGAATTAGTTTTGAGGTGGCAAATATCCATAAAAGAGAAGAATTAGATAATCTTTTAAAGGAATTTCTTAGTGAAGAGAAGATAGTAATAAAGAAAACTAAACAGAAGAATAAAAGAGTAATAGAAAAGGAGCAAAATATTAGACCCTTAATAGGAAATGTGGTTTTAGAGAATTTTATAGTTGATAATGTGAGCAATTCTCAAGCAAAGGCAACTATAAACTGTATGTTAAAAGCAGGTGATAAAGGCAATTTAAAGCCTATGGACTTTATCAAGGCTCTAAGTGAACATTTTAATTTAGATATTGACTTTGATAATATTGATATAAAAAGACTATCATTGCTTATAGAAGATAAAGGACAAATTTTACCACCTATGTAAGATTTGGGAGAGATAATATGGATTATATATTTGTAGATTCTAAAGATAATGTAGAGATAATAGGCCTAGTAGAAGATTATAATCTGGTGGAGCTTTATATAGATGATAAGGAAAAGGAAAAGCAAGTAGGGAATATTTATAGAGGACGGGTGGAAAATGTGCTTCCAGGCATGGAAGCTGCCTTTATAGATATAGGAGAAGGTAAAAATGCCTATTTATATATTAAACAGGCTTTGCCTAAGGGGATGGAAAAGGATAAAAAAGTAAATATTGGAGAATTGATAAAAAAAGGAGATGAGATTATAGTTCAAGTATTAAAAGAGCCTTCCAAGAATAAAGGAGCTAAGGTAACCACTCATATTACTTTACCTGGCAGATATGTAATATTAACTCCTTATTCCAATAAAATATCCTTATCGAGAAAAATTGTAAACACAGATGAAATCGAGAGACTAAAGGGAATAGGTAAATCCATTATAAAACATGGGTATGGGATGATTTTTAGAACCAAAGCTGCTGGAATTAAAAGGGAGTTATTAGAGGAAGAATACAATTTATTAATTGACATGTTTAAGAAGATAGAAAGGGAGAGAAATTTCCTGCCTTGTCCTAAACTTATATATAAGGAAATAGACCTATCCCATCAGATTATTCGAGATGTTTATAGTGAAAAGGTTAATAAGATAATATTAAATGATAGGGAGAAATATGAAAGTATTTTAAGTTTCCAAGGGGTAATGTTTCCTAAATTAGATGAGAAAATCCATTATGACAAGGATTTTAACATATTCTATCATCGGGAAATAATGGAAGGAATTAAAACTGCTTTAAACAGGAAAGTTTTTCTTAAAAGTGGAGGTTATATAGTTATAGATGAAACGGAGGCTTTAACTGCTATAGATGTTAATACAGGTAAATTTATAGGAGATAATAGTTTAGAGGATACAGTTGTTAAGACCAACTTAGAAGCTTGTGAAGAAATAGCAAGGCAAATTAGATTGAGGGACATAACTGGAATAATTATAATAGATTTTATAGATATGAAAGACAACAAAGATGTATCCATGGTCTTAGAAAGATTAGAAGAATGTTTAAGTAGTGATAGAAATAAAGCTAATATAATTGGAATTACAAAATTAGGATTAGTAGAACTGACAAGGAAGAAGACAAGAAATAGTTTAACTTCTTCTTTTATAAAAGAATGCTCTAATTGTAATGGAAGTGGCAGAATTTTATATAGAGGCATTGACAATTGAGTATTAATCTGTTAAAATATTTGTTTGTAGGTAGCCGCTCAATGTGGGTTAAAGCAGAGCCACCTAACATTGGCGAGACTGGGTTAGAGGAGGTGCAATATAAAAATGTATGCTATAATTGAAACAGGTGGAAAACAATACAGGGTTCAAGAAGGGGACGTTGTATTTGTTGAAAAACTTGATGTGGAAGAAGGAGAGAAAATCGATTTATCTAAAGTTCTCCTTATTAAGAAGGAAGACGATTTGGTGATTGGACGACCTTATGTAGAAGGAGCAAAAGTAGAAGCAACAGTTTTAAAACAAGGGAAATCAAAAAAGATCATAATATTTAAATATAAGCCAAAAAAGAATTATAGAAAGAAACAAGGTCATCGCCAGCCATATACTAAATTGAAGATTGAAAAGATAGTTGGTTAGTATGATAAGGATTACCATATTTAAGGATAAACTAGGTCATATTGAGAGGTATTATATATCAGGTCACGCTGGTTATGACATTAAGGGCAAGGATATAGTCTGTGCAGCCGTTTCTATATTGGCACAAACTACTTTAATGTCCTTAGTGGAAGTTTGTGGAGTGGCTGAAGATGAGATAACATATGCTATTGACAGTGATAAGGGAATAGTGGATGTAACTTTACCTGAACATATAGAACCTAGTATAAGGCTTAAAACTGAAACAGTTTTAAGGACTATGGAATTAGGAATAAAATCCATATTGGAAATTTATCCAGAGTATGTAACTCTCAAATATAGGGAGGTGTAAAGATGATAAAGCTAAATTTACAGTTATTCGCTTCTAAAAAAGGAGTGGGTAGTTCAAGGAACGGTAGAGATAGTGAATCTAAGCGTCTAGGAGTAAAACGCGGTGATGGACAATATGTATTAGCTGGAAATATTTTGGTAAGACAAAGAGGTACTAAGATTCATCCTGGTCACAATGTGGGTAGAGGTAGCGATGATACTTTGTTTGCTAAAATAGATGGTGTCGTTAAATTTGAAAGAAAAGGAAGAGACAAAAAACAGGTCAGCGTATATCCTGTTGAAGAGTTAGCATAGAATTAAAGCTTACCGGACGGTAGGCTTTTTTCTTTAATAGAATATTTTTATCTATCTCGAATAATACTTATACTGATGAAATTTTCAATATTGACAGCCAATTATAAGCTGATATAATTAAATTACAAAACTCAAAGAGGATGATAGTATGTTTGTTGACGTAGCTAAAATTGTGGTCAAAGCAGGAAAAGGTGGAGATGGTGCAGTAGCCTTTAGGAGGGAAAAATACGAACCAGCAGGAGGTCCTTATGGTGGAGATGGAGGCCAAGGAGGCAGCATCATCTTAGAGGGAGATGAAGGCATAAGGACTCTAATGGATTTTAGATATAAGCGCTTTTATAAAGCTGAAGATGGAGAAAATGGAAAAACGAAAAATCAATATGGAAGAAAGGGACAGGATTTGATCCTAAAAGTTCCTGTTGGTACTTTGGTAAAGGATGGAAATACTGGAAGAGTAATAGTAGATATAAAGGAACATAAACAAAGATATGTAATTGCCAAGGGGGGCAAGGGAGGTAGAGGAAATAGCAAGTTTGCAACTCCCACTAGACAGGCACCCAGATTTGCAGAACCAGGTACTAAAGGAGAAGAAAAAACTATTATATTGGAATTGAAGTTATTGGCAGATGTTGGGCTGATAGGATTTCCCAATGTGGGTAAGTCGACTATACTATCCATCTTATCTGCTGCCAAACCTAAAATTGCCAACTACCACTTTACCACCCTAAAACCTAATTTGGGAGTAGTGAGAGTTGGAGAAGAGCAAAGTTTTGTTATTGCTGATATTCCTGGGTTAATTGAAGGAGCCCATGAAGGTGCAGGTTTAGGGCACGATTTCCTGAAACATGTGGAAAGGACTAAGCTATTAGTCCATGTTCTAGATGGTTCTGGAATAGAAGGTAGAGATCCAATAGAGGATTTCTACAAAATCAATGAGGAACTGGTGAAATACAATCCCAAGTTAAAAAATAAGCATCAGATAATAGTAGCCAATAAAATGGACCTGCCTCAATTTAGGGATTGGATAGGCAAAATAAAAGATGAATTTGAACCTTTGGGATACCGAGTATTTTCATTATCTGCTGCAACTAAGGAAGGCATTAAAGAGTTGAAATACGGAATATGGGAAGTCTTAAAGGATATTGAGTATGAATATGAAACTTTTGACGAAAAGATGGTTGAATACTTTGAAGAACCTGAGGAAGAGCCAATTATAGTAAAAAAAGAAGAGGATCAATATATCGTTGAGGGTAGTTTCATAGAAAGACTACTATATTCCGTTAACTTTGATGATTTAGACTCTTTAAGATATTTTCAAAATGTTTTAAAACAAAAGGGGGTAGTGGATAAGCTCAGAGAATTAGGAATTAAGGAGAATGATACCGTATTAATATGTGGATATGAATTTGAATTTTTCGAGTAAATGGAGGGCTTGTAACGTTTATGGATTGTTTTAATTGTGGAAATTGTAAGGAAAATCAACCAACTTATTATTGCATAGCGAAAAATGAAGTAGTAATCAATCAAAATTTCAAACCAGAAGAAAAATTAAGGACTGGTTGGAAAAAGGGTAGCAAAAATTATGAATCCCATAGAAGACAATCTAGAAAGGAAGTAGAAGTCTAATAAAAGGAGTGTAATAATTGTTAACAGGTAAACAAAGAAGTTATCTAAAGGCCTTAGCCAATACAATGGATCCGATATTCCAGGTAGGAAAAAATGGAATAACGGAAAACTTCGTTAAGCAGGTAGATGAAGCCTTAGAAGCAAGAGAGCTGATAAAGATTAAGATTCTTAATAATAGCCATCTTGACCCAACAGAAGTGGCCAATGAATTAATGGAAAAGACCAATGCTGAATTTGTTCAAAGTATAGGTAATAAGTTTGTTCTTTATAGGGAATCTAAAGAGAATAAAAAAATTCAATTACCTAAATAGTTGGTAAACTTCAGAGCTTGAGCTTCTGAAGTTTACTATTATGAGGAGGAGAATGATTTGACTAGGGAGAGAATTGGAATTATGGGGGGAACCTTTGACCCAATCCACAATGGTCATCTAATATTAGCTGAGTACTCAAGAACGGAAATAGGGCTTGATAAGATACTTTTTATTCCAACTGGGAAACCACCCCATAAGGTAGGCAATCAAATTTCTAAAGCTGTCCACAGATACAATATGACTTTATTGGCTCTAGACTCAAACCCTAATTTCTTCACATCTACTATTGAAATGGAAAGGGAAGGATTTAGCTATACCATAGACACTATAAGATATTTGAGTTCTAAGTTTAAAGATAAGGAATTTTACTTTATACTGGGTTCCGATTCATTGTTGGAAATACATAAATGGAAGGATTATGAAGAATTATTGAAATCCTGCAATTTCATTGTAGCTAAACGAAAGGGTCTAGAAGATGAAGAGCTAATGGATAGGGTAAATGATATAATAAAATGCTACAAAGCCAATATACATATATTAGAGTTTCCTATAATAGATATTTCGTCTACAGAAATTAGAAACAGGGTTATTAAGAATAAATCTATAAAATATTTAGTACCAGAACCGGTAGAGCTTTACATATACAAATATGGATTATATAAGGAGAATGGAAATGATGGAATCTTGGGTATATGATAAGCTAAAGAAGGATATAGGAACTAATAGATTTGAACATTCATTAAGAGTTATGAAGACCTGTGAAGAGTTGGCAGAACACTATGGTTGTTCAGTAGAAAAAGCAAGAATAGCTGGGTTGCTTCATGATTGTGGCAAACTGCAAGGGGAAATAAATTTGTTGAAAATGGTAAGTGATTTTGGTATAATTTTAGATAATGTTATGAAAATTAACAAAGACCTTATTCACAGTCCTTTAGGTGCAGAAATTGCAAAAAGGAAATATAAAATAGAGGATTGTGAAATTTTAAATGCCATTTGCTATCATACAACGGGTAGAGAGAATATGACCCTTTTGGAAAAAATAGTGTATATAGCAGATCTTATAGAACCAGGCAGGGATTTTAATGGAGTAGAAGAAATAAGAAGGCTAGTTTATGAGGATTTAGATAAAGCCCTGCTTTATGCTTTAGATAATACATTGGCATTTATAATAAGTAGGGGGAAAATAATCCATTTGAATACGGTCAAAGCAAGGAATCATTTATTAATTCTAAAAAATATGGAGTGAGGTCTAGTGAAAAAGACTTTCTTTAAAACTTTTTTTATTTCATTTATAGTTTTTTCTTTGGTATGGGGAGGTTTTATTTATAAAACCGTAATTAAAGCAACTGGCGAATCTGATGAGGAAGAGTATAGGGAAACTTTTTTAGATAGATTAATAGATGGGAAGGATGATATAACTTTCCTATTATTGGGTGTAGATTCTAAGGATGTAAAAAAGAGTAGTGGGACTAGAACTGACACCATGATATTGTGTAGAGTGGATAAATCTACTGGAGAAATTACTATGCTTTCTATACCTAGGGACACAAAAGCTAGGATTAGGGGAAGAAAGTATGAGGAAAAGATAAACCATGCCCATGCATATGGAGGGCCGGAACTATCGGTAAAAGCTGTTAAGGATTTATTAGGTATAGACTTAGAATATTATGTAAAGGTAGACTACAATATAGTGAGGGAGTTTGTAGACCTAATTGGCGGTGTGGAAATAGATGTACCTATGGATATGAAATACAGCGATCCAATTGCAGATCCACCTTTATATATTAATTTAAAAAAGGGATACCAAACATTAGATGGAGAAAAGGCATTACAATTTTTGAGGTTTAGAAAGGGTTATGTGGATCAAGATTTAGGAAGAATTAAAGCACAGCAGGAATTTTTGAAGGCTGCCATCGATAAGGCTTTAAGGCCATCCAATGTTGTAAACATCCCATCGATGATTAAAACCTATTACGAAAATGTAGAAACCAACATACCTTTAGATGTTATAATGAAATTTGCTATGAAAGCAAAATCTTTCAGTAGTGATTCTATACAAGCTAACACTTTACCTGGAGCAAGTAAATATATTAATGGCGTATCCTATTTTATTCCTAATCAAGAAGAAACTAATAAGCTAGTAAAAGCATTATTTACCGACCAGAGAGCTGTAGAGAATTCGGAAAATAATGATGGTGAAGCTAATTAAAAAGCAGGAGGTAATTTGGTGAAGGACAAAGATAAAATAACCGTTATAGTAAATGCATGTCAAGATAAAAAAGGTTTTGATATAAAGATTTTAGACATTAGCAAGTTAACTCCCATAACGGACTATTTTGTATTGGTAAGTGGTAATTCTACCACACAAGTAGAATCTATTGCTGACGAAGTAGAAGATAAGATGTATGAAGCAGGTTATGAGCCCTTAGGAAAGGAAGGGAAAGCAAGTAGCAGATGGATATTAATAGATTATGGAGATGTGATTGTTCATGTATTCCATAGAGAAGATAGGGAGTTTTATGCTTTGGAAAAATTATGGGCTGATGGAGTAGAAGTTCCATTAGATCCTATTCTTTAGATTAATATGGGTCATATTCGATAGAAAAAGGAGGAGAAATTATGTTAAATTTCATAGTAACAGATAAGGCCCCTGCTGCAGTAGGACCTTATTCACAAGGTGTTAAAACTGATAGTTTTATATTCACTTCAGGTCAGCTTCCCATAGATCCAAAGACAGGAGAACTGTCAAAGGGCAACATTGAAAAGGAAACCAGGCTATGCCTTGAAAATATGCTGGCTGTAGTGGAAGCTGGCGGGGCTAATTTAAAGGATATTGCGAAGGTAAACATATATATAACCAATATGGACGATTTTTCACTTATAAATAAAGTATATGAAGATTTTTTCCAAGGGCATAAGCCTGCTAGGTCCTGTGTACAAGTAGCAAAATTGCCTAAAGATGCAGATATAGAAATTGAAGCTATAGCTGTGTTATGATAAATTTAAGCTCCCATTTAGGGAGCTAATTTATTGGGAAGAATTTGGTACTCTATATAAAGCTCTTCTACGCCTTCTATTTTTATTTCGTTTAAACATAATTGAGATTCTAATGAAAACTAGGATTCCTATTACAAAGAAATACCAATTGTTTAACAGTATATCCTTAATACTTGGAGGAGGTATTTTATCTACGTCTAAAGTGGATACAATATCTACATTTCCTAGAAGCTTACCATCTAAATAATACTCAACCTTCCCTAATACTTGTCCTTTTTTTACAGGAGCGGCAATGTTTTCATCGAGAATTATCCTTTGTTCAATTTTATCCATAGAATCTTTAGGTATTGTTACGGTTAAATTCTCGTTAATTATTCCCGCTACAATTGGGATTGTACCATTTTCAACCTCAATATTATCTATGAAATAGTTTTTTGTGGCTATACCTGCCTTCATAAAATTGTCAAATCCGTAGTTGAACAATTTATGTACATCGGCAAATACTTCCCTACCATTTGATTTTAACACTACAGCTATTAGGTTTTGGTTGTTCCTACTAGCTGAAGCTACCAGGCAATTTTGAGCAGCTAGTGTGTATCCTGTTTTAATTCCATTGACACCTTCATACTTTATAGGAACGGATTTGCCATTAACGTTAATTTTAATGGTACTATATAATAGTCTATTATTGGATTTTAAATATCTTTCTTCATCCTTCTTGTTTGTTTTAGGTATAGTATAAGTGTAATTGGATACAATTTCCCTAAATTGAGGGTTTTTCATGGCGTATTGGGCAATTAGGCTTAAGTCATAAGCGGTAGTCAAATGGTTTTCATTAGTAAGGCCATTTGGGTTTACAAAATTGGTATTCAAAGCTCCTAGTTCTTTTGCTTTTGTATTCATAAGGTTCACGAAGTTTTCAATGCTGCCTGAAATATGTTTTGCTATAGCCAGAGCTGAATCGTTTGCAGACTCTATTAGCAAAGCATTTAAAAGGTCTTCAAATTTAAGCTGTTCATCTGGCTCCAATGCAATATGGCTACCATCGGTAAGCCTTACTACTTCTTCATCTACTGTTACAATATCCTCCATATTCCCTAATTCTATGGCGAGGATTCCCGTCATTATCTTTGTAGTACTGGCGGGGTGCAGTTTTTTATGAGGGTTCTTCTCATAAAGAATCTGTCCAGTATCTGAGTCGATGAGAATAGCAGCTTCTCCGGAAAGGTTAAGCTCGTCTGCAAAAGATACTTCGTATGTAACCAAAAATAAGATCGATATTAGAAATAAGATTTTTTTCAATAAGCTCCCTCCTTTGTTGAATTAATTATAAGTATATCAAATATTATCAAAATATTTAATAGGTAAATTAAATTATTTTGATAAGGAGGGAATTTTGTCCAAATAGAGAATATATATTAGGGATAAAAATAAATTGAAAGGATGAATATATAATATGTATTTTTCCAGAAGGGAACAGGTAATTATAATATTCATCATAATTCTAATCTTTCTGATATCCATATTCAATTATATAAGTAATAATCTATTAGCGGAGAGGGATATAAATTCAGAAGAAGTGGAGGAAATATTAAAGGAGATGGAAGAAACTGACAATGATGAAGCGGGGTATATTATAGTCCATGTAAGCGGTGAGGTTTATAACCCGGGAATAGTTGAGCTAAAGGCAGGTTCAAGAGTAATTGATGCAATTAATTTGGCGGGAGGATTGAAAAAAGATGCAGACTCGGATAAAATAAACTTAGCCAGGAAGTTATCAGATGAAGAGAAAATACATGTACCCAAAATAGGGGAAGATATATCTGCAGATCTTTCCAGTTCTTATTTAACTAGCAGTGGCGAAGGGAAGATAAATATCAATATCTGTACCAAGGAAGAACTAATTTCTTTACCGGGAGTAGGAGAGGCTTTAGCAGAAAGGATTATAGAGTACAGAAAACATTCTCCTTTTAAAACTATAGAGGAGATTATGAACGTATCTGGCATAGGTAGTAAAAAGTTTGAAAGCATAAAGGATTTGATTACAGTTAAATAAAGGAGTGAAATAGATGGAGAAAAAATTGACTCAATTGTCGAGAACATCAGGGTGAGCAGCCAAAATCGGTCCCGATATATTAGCACAGGTCTTGTGCCAACTACCTAAAACTGTAGATGATAGTTTGATAGTAGGGTTAGATACTGCTGATGATGCAGCAGTTTATAGGATAAATGATGAATTAGCTTTAATCCAAACATTGGATTTCTTCACCCCTATAGTAGATGACCCGTATTTATTTGGGCAAATTGCAGCAGCTAATTCATTGAGTGATGTCTATGCCATGGGTGGAGAGCCAAAACTTGCAATGAACATAGTAGGCTTTCCTAACTGTTTAAGCCCCGATGTATTAGTTCAGATTTTAAAAGGAGGACATGACAAGGTAAAGGAAGCTGGGGCTATACTAGTAGGAGGGCATACGGTGGAGGATGAAGAACCAAAATATGGTTTATCAGTTGCTGGATTTGTAGATCCAAGAAAGGTTTTAACCAATAGCAATGCAAAACCTGAGGATTTATTGATTTTGACAAAGCCAATAGGTGTAGGAATTGTTAATACCGCCATAAAAGGAGATTTAGTTGATAAGGAGGCTTATGAGGAGGCCATTTTAACTATGAGCACCTTAAATAAATATGCAAAGGAAGCAATGGATAAGGTAAAGGTTAATAGCGTAACGGATATTACAGGCTTTGGATTATTAGGGCATAGTTTAGAAATGGCTCAGGGAAGTGAAGTTACCATAAAAATAGACCATAAAAAAGTGCCTATAATAGAAAAGGCAATAGAATATGCACAAATGGGATTGGTACCAGCAGGAGCTTATTCCAACAGGAAGCATGTTGGAGATAATGTAAAGTTTGTTGGTGATATTCCAGAAGAAATTAAAGATATACTATACGACCCTCAAACGTCTGGTGGGTTACTTATAAGCTTACCAGAAATTGAAGCAGAAAAGCTGTTAAAGGGATTAGAAAATATTAACACCAAATATGGAATTATTGGAAGGGTAGTAGAAAAGGAAGATTGTTATTTAATAGTAGAATAAAGAGAGGGATAATATGCAGAAAGAAAAAAACTTATTTAAACTAATACCTAAAGTAGATGAGATACTAGAAAATAAGAATATTAAAAAGCTTATAGAAGCAATGCCAAGGAAAATAGTGGTTGACTCCATTAGGGAGGAAATAGATTTATTAAGACAGAGTATAAAGGAGAAATCCTTAGAGGAAGATCAGATTATTAATAGGATTGATAGCCTGATAAAACTTGTAGAAATAAGAGCAAAGAAAAAAAACTCCTTTAAGTTGAGAAGGGTGATAAATGGAACGGGGGTAGTAATCCATACCAATATTGGTAGATCATTAATTAGCGAAGAGGTTATGGAAAATGTTAAGGAAATAGCTATTAACTACTCCAATTTGGAATATGATTTAGAAAGAGGAGAAAGAGGAGAAAGATATAGCCATCTAAGGGATATAATCGTAGAAATAACCGGGGCAGAAGATGCAATGGTAGTTAACAACAATGCAGCAGCAGTGCTATTAGTTTTAAGTAGCCTTGCTAAAGGGAAAGAGGTAATAGTATCTAGAGGTGAATTAATCGAAATAGGTGGTTCTTTTAGAATCCCTGATGTTATGGAGCAGAGTGGTGCTATTTTAAAATCGGTAGGTACTACCAATAAAACCCATATGTGGGATTATGAGAATGCGATTAACGAGGAAACTGGAGCTTTATTGAAAGTTCATACTAGTAACTATAGGATATTAGGATTTACCTCTTCTGTTTCTGCAGAGGAATTATATGCTCTTAAGATAAAATATAATCTACCCTTAATTGAGGATTTAGGTAGTGGAGTTCTTATAGACTTAACTAAATTTGGATTGGAGTACGAGCCTACAGTTCAGGATTCCATTAAAAATGGCGTAGATATTGTAACCTTTAGTGGCGATAAGTTGCTTGGAGGTCCTCAAGCGGGTATTATAGTAGGAAAGAAAGAGTATATAGATATTATGAAAAAAAATCCTTTGACGAGGGCTTTTAGAGTCGATAAATTTACTTTATCAGCCTTAGAAGCTACCTTAAAACTATATTTAGATGAAAGTACAGTAGTAGAAAAAATCCCAACTTTGAAAATGCTTTCCATGAGTTTGGATGAGTTGGAGAAAAAAGCTAGTAGATTATATAATAGTATTGTGGAAAATGTAGACTACAGTAACTATAATATAGAGATAGTAGATAATTATTCTGAAGTAGGTGGAGGCTCCTTGCCTTTAGAAAGAATTCCTACTAAATGTATTATGGTTAGCTTAAGAGAAAACAGCATTATCGATTTAGAAAAGGCTTTAAGAGAATACGAGATTCCAATTATAACAAGGGTATATAAGGACCATTTATTCATAGATTTGAGGACTGTAAGGGATGAGGAATTGGATATTGTAGCAGATGGATTATCCTATGGATTTAATAAATTGAAAGGGTGCATCAAATGAAGCATATAATAATTGGAACTGCTGGTCATATTGACCACGGAAAGACTACTCTCATAAAAGCTCTAACAGGGCGAGATACGGATAGGTTGAAGGAAGAAAAGGATAGGGGTATTTCCATTGAATTGGGATTTACCTATTTTGACCTACCCAGTGGTAGAAGGGCGGGGATTATCGATGTTCCAGGACATGAAAGATTCATTAAGAATATGCTAGCTGGAGTAACGGGTATGGATATAGTACTACTAGTAGTAGCAGCAGATGAAGGGGTTATGCCTCAAACTAAGGAGCATATAGCCATAATAGACCTATTAGGGATTGAGAAAGGATTTGTGGTATTAACCAAATCCGATTTAGTAGATTCAGAATGGTTAGAATTGGTTAAAGAAGATATAAAAAATGAGGTTAAGGGAAGTTTTTTGGAAAATGCCCCAATAGTCCCAGTATCTTCTGTTAAAAAAACCGGCTTAGACAAAGTTATTGAGCTGATAGATGAATTGGCTTTAGAGTTAGAAGATAGGGAAACGGATGATACTCCCAGACTACCTGTAGATAGAGTCTTTTCCATTGCAGGCTTTGGAACGGTAGTAACTGGGACTCTGTTATCTGGGAAATTTCGGCTCGGAGATGAAGTGCAGATTTTCCCTGGAAATAAATTAGCTAGAATAAGAAATTTACAGGTTCATGAACAAGATACAGATATTGCTTATGCTGGACAGAGGGTGGCAATCAATATGGCAGGGATAAAAAAGGAAGAAGTTGAAAGAGGAGATGTTATTGCCCCTAAAGATTCTATGAAGGATACATTGATGCTGGATGTAAAGGTAAGGCTAATTAAAGATATAAACAGGCCTATAATGAATAGGACTAGGCTTAGGCTATATATAGGAACTAAGGAAATTCTATGCAGAATAGTGCTCCTAGATAAAGAAGTATTGAACCCGGGAGAGGAAGCTTATGCTCAATTAAGGTTGGAAGAAAAAACAGTGGCTAAAAGAGGAGATAGATTCATTCTAAGATTTTATTCTCCTATGTTCACCATAGGAGGAGGACAGGTGTTAGAACCTAATCCAACCAAAAAGCAACCCTTTGACGAGAAGGCATTAGAAGAGCTTAGAATTAAGGAAGCAGGTAAGTCTATAGATATAATTGAAAGGATAGTACTGGATAAAAGTCAACATTTCCCTACAATTAGGGAGATATCTACAAATACTGCCATGTTAGAGGAAAAGGTAAAGGAAGATATAGATAGATTAATAGAATCTGAAAAGATAATTCCTTTTAAACTAACAAAGGACATCCATGTAATTCATGTAGAATATTTCAATATGTTAACTGAAAAGATAATAAAAGAAATGGAAATCTATCATGAAAGATATCCTTTGAGAATAGGGATTCCCAAAGAAGAGATGAGGAGTAGATTATTAAGTAAAGCACCAAACCGAGTAGGAGAGTTGTTTTTAGATCGATTAATTGAAATGGGGTTAATAGAGCAGAAAAGAGAGAACATTTTTAAGAAAGGCTTTAAAGTGGAATACAAAGACTATCAGATAAAGATCAAGAATAAAATAATTGAATCTTTTAAAGAAAAAGCTTTTTTACCTCCGAGAAAAGAAGAATTAATAAATATAGACCCTAATTCTAATGAGGTAGAGGAAGTAATAAATAATTTAGTTAGTATGGGAGAAATAGTAAAATTAAATGAGGAAGTCTATATCCATCAAGCTGCTTTCGAAGAGGCTATTAAACTAGCAAAGAACTATATTAAGGAAAACGGCTCTATTACTGTAGCTCAATATAGGGATGTATTAAATACCAATAGAAAAGTTGCACTGTCATTACTTGAATATTTTGACCAACTAAAAATAACCAAAAGGGATGGAGATAAAAGAATGCTTGTTGGGAATACCAGGTGATTACCTTTGTTTTGGAGTGAGAACGATGAGCACTAGAGTTATAGTTATTAATAGGGACAAACTATTATTTAAGGGGTTAAAATATAGTTTGGAACAAGATAATTACATTGTGGAATCCGCTTTCACTGTTAAGGAGAGCAAGGATAAGATAAAGAAGAAGGACTATGGCTTAGTAATATTGGATTTAGTACTTCCAGATGGAAATGGATTGAATCTTTGTCAAACCATTAGAGAAAACTCTCAAGTACCTATAATAGTTCTAACGGAAAAACAAGATGATGTAAATAAAATACTGGCCTTAGAATATGGTGCTGACGATTATATAACAAAGCCTATCAATATTTTAATACTAAAGGCTAAAATCAAAGCAATCCTTAGAAGAGCAAATATGAAGAATTTTCATTTTGAAAACCAAATAGTCAAGATAGATGATTTTATAATAAATACACTGGGTAGACGGCTGACCAAAGGGGATGCAAGCATTACATTAACAGGAAAGGAATTTGATCTTTTTTACTTACTGGTTTCCAATCCAGGAAAGGTATTTACTAGAGAGGAATTGTTGGAAACCATTTGGGGATATGAATATTTTGGAGACTTGAGAACAGTAGACGTTCATATAAGGCGCTTGAGGGAAAAAATAGAGGAGGATCCTAACAATTTGCAATACATTCATACCAAATGGGGTGTTGGATATTATTTCAAAAGCAAAAAGGCAAATGCCGCTGTAGAGTAGCTTTTCATGTTTATGAATCAAAACAAAATTAAGAAAACATAATAATTGATGGAGTAGAGATTAGAAACCTTACAAAATGAATATGTTTGAAAAAACAGATTTATAACTTTTATAGATGATGCCAATTAATTATATCATCTGAATGCCCTATGATGATATTTGAACCAGTTTATTATAGAAGATGAATAAAGTATAAATGAGTTAAATTATAGACAATTAAAAATAAAGAATCTAAATATCCGTTCCTAATATAGGAGCGGTTTTTTATCTGCTTTCTAAGTATATTATTAATAAGTAATTAAAATTAGAGTTAGTAATTGCAGTAAAGCAAATGAGACCTGATTATCCATTCATATTCTCAGAAGTCTTTAAAATACAAAGCAAGAGAAAATGTTTAAATTAAGAACAATGTTGCTTATGTTGTAACAGATGTAGCGTTTGAAGTGTATGAAATAGTAACCGTACTTCCTGCGGACCAATCATAAAATATATTAGATTTAACAGGCCAGAATATTGATAAAATGAACTTAAAGATATAGAAATTGGGTTTTATCTTAAAGCGGGTTACTAATATGTCTTGAAAGTAGAATAGAAAGTTAACTTTAAAATAGTTTCAATTTAATTTGTAATAGTTTGCTTGAAAAAATAATGTAAAAGGTCATTGTACTATAATAAGCCTTGGACCTAATTTAAAGATACAATGACCTAGTAAAAATATTGGAATGTTAAAACTAAAATTAGGTTTATACTAAATAATTTAATATTTCATATCGGGTTGAAGTAATTTAGAAATATTTAAGTACAAAATTTATGACTGTTTCAGAAAAATGCAGTACTATGCTATTAAAGATATTAGTGAGTTTTGTCCCAAATAAGTGGATTAGTCGAATGGCTTGTTTACGAATTGCTTTTAGATTATATGATAATAAAGATTTAATCAACCATTTTTTCTAAAATAGTTGCTAATTCATACAGTAACCTGTAAGGGAATTCTTCTGGGTCAAACTGAAGAAGCTCTATTATTTTATTCTTTCTTTGCAAAACTGTATTACGATGTATGAACAACTTTTCAGCAACTAATGATGTTTTGAAGTTACAATTAATTAGTGCTTTTAAAGTCAGTGTTAATGCTGAATTATTCTCAGCATCATACCTTTCCAAAGGTTCAAACAACTTTTTAATAGCTGAAGATGCTTGTCTTGTATCAATACCTTCAAATAATAATGAAAGTATTTCAACTATTTGGAAATTTGTACAATGCGATTTATTAAAAAGTGCATTACCAATTTTTATTGCTAAAAGAGATTCATGATAACTATTCTTTATTTTTGATATAGATGTTTGATAATTGCCAATACCAATAGCTACTGGAGCATTAAAATATATTTGAATTGAGTTAATCAACCTATTTCCTAATCTTTGGGCATAAGTTATAGTTTTAGTATCATTACCACAATCGTTGATAAGAATAATAATTTTATTGTTTAAAGTCATAATGTAGTTAATAGATTTTTCTGTCTTAATTTTTTCTATAACATAATTGTATATTTCATTTATTTTTGCTTGCAAATCAAAATTATTAATTTTATTACTGTGGATATATGATTTAAATATTTCTATGGTTAAAATCAAAGAGATTCTTGACACATTTAAATTCATAGTAGATGCTTTTTGCATTGCCTGTATTTCGTTACTAAAATTCCATTGGATTAAATCAGTATAATAATTTAAAATAACTGAAGATCTAAGTTCATTAAGTCTAATATTCTCTATTACAGCTAATCCACAGGCATATTTACTTTCAGCAATCTTCATCATATCAATATTTTTTAAATTAGATACATTAAGGATAGCAATAGTTCCATAATATTTTGTATTTATTATTACTGGAACAAGTAAAATGGAAATTCCAGTTAGTTGAGAAGTTATTATTATGTATTCATTTTTATCAATAAAACGATTAACATTAGTTAAGATAGATTCTTTAATCTCATTGATCAATTTTTCAGATATTTGATTGTTTCCTGTAGTTAAACATTCGTTTTTTATGTTAAAGAATAGAACAGATTTATTTAGTGATTTACTTAATGAATAAATAATGTGGTCAATATTTTTATTATCTAGTAATATATTTGCCATTTTATGAATTGTTTCTAAATCGTAATTGATACCCTGCTTTTTTTTATTCAATATAGCATCTGTGATTGGGGTTATTATATCAATATAAGCTATATGTTCAGGAACTATGATAACTGGGAAATTAATCTTGTTAGCAAGCTGGATTAGTTTTTGGGGAACTGATTTTAACCAATGTCCAATATGACAAAGTACAAGTCCACTGCAATTAGATTTGTTTAAATTATTTAGTACTTCTAATTGGCTTTCTACATCATTGGCAATAGTATAGAAAGCAGATATTTGGAGTTCCCCTCCCTTAAACCATTTGGTTTCTTTTGGTATTTCAAGCACACTAACGCTTGTTACTTCTCTATCTAATCCATTTTTACCTGCTATTACTTGCCCAAGAGTTAAAGGCCATATTTTTAAAGCTTCTTTAACTGTAATTCCCATAATATTCCTCCTATTTATATTTTGGCTTTTCACTATGTCTGAATGCACATTTTTACATAATATATATGTGTTCATCTACACTTTATTATATAATATAATTTTTAACAAAGAAAGAAAAATCAAATAATTTGTAAAATAGAGTCGAATATAGTAAAGTGTTTCATTAATGTAAAATTTCACATAATTTTAATTATCATAGAATTATTAGCATGGATAAGTGGGGAGGTGATATTAATGAATAGCATTAAAATCTTAAATTTGCTACCAGTTATATATACTGAAGGATTAGAAAGTGAAACAAATGACCGCATTAAGCTTAGAGATGAAATATTAAAAGAAACTAATAATTTAGTAACTTTGGATACTGTGTTCATAGAAAAAGGATTTGCTTCTCTTGAGGGGAGTTATGATGTAGGAATGACAGTACCACATATAATAGAAAAAGCTAAATGGGGGCAGGAAAACGGTTACGATGCAATTATTTTAGATTGTTTTTTAGACCCGGGACTCGATGAATGCAGAGAAGTGCTTAATATACCAGTATTTGGTGCATGTCAATCAGCTTGTTCTTTAGCAATCCGATTAGGAGGTGAGTTTTCAGTAATAGGCATATTGGATGAAATGGATCGATGTATAAAACAAAATTTAGCAAAGTATGGGATGATTAGTAGATTGAGGTCAATACCTGTGTTAGATGTACAGGTGCTGAATATACAATACAATAGCGAAGAGATAGTTAATAAAGTAGCTGAAATAGGTGTAAAAATTGTAAAGGAAGATAAAGGAAAGGTAATAGTGTTAGGATGTACGGGATTAGCACCATTAGTTAAATCAATGCAAAATAAACTTAATAAGAATAATATTAATGTTCCAATAATTGAACCTTTTAGAGCAGCTTTATTTGATGCTATCTCCTGTGTTTTGATGGGAGTATCTCACAGCAAAGAAGCTTACAAACCGATTAGAAAAAAATTTAACAACTTAGATTGTTAAATTTATCAATTGAAAAGGAAGTTATAACTAATAGTTATAACAAATCAAATTAATAAAAAGGAGGAAAAATTATGTCAACAAAAAAACTAACTACTAGAGAAGAAGTTGAAGATTTTGTAAGAGGGTGTACATTCTTTGGAACAGGTGGAGGAGGATTGCCAAGCAATGGCATTGATTCGCTTATGTCTGAAATAGAAAAAGGAAATGAAGTTGGCTGGGTAGATATAAGTGAAATCGATGATGATGCAATTACAGTATGTCCATTTTTAATGGGTTCTATTGCACCTCATACACCAGAAGTAATCAAAGAAATGGAAGGGTTTGGATTAACTAATCCAGTAAATAAAGAAAAAGAAAGACTAGCAAAAGCAGTGGCAGAATTAGCAAAATACATGGGTGTAAAAGTAAGTGCAGTAGTTCCAATTGAATTAGGTGGTGCAAATACCCCCGGACCTTTAGCTGCAGGAATTCTTAATGGGATACCATGTGTAGATGGAGATTACACTGGCAGAGCAATTCCTGAAATTTTACAGACCACACCTTATATTGCAGGTAAGAAATTATGGCCTGTTGCTTCTGTTGATGAGTTTGGTAATGTATGTTTTATAGATCAAGCAATTAACTATCGTATGGTAGAAAGAATTGGGAAATTAATTGCTTCTGGTGCATATGGTTTAGCTGGACAAGCTGGTTTTTTAATGACAGGTAAGGAAATGAAAGAAACAATAATACCAGGCACATTGACAGAATCTTACGAAGTAGGAAAGATGATTAGAGAAGCCAGGGAAAGCAATTTAAATCCAGTAGAAGAAATAGTTAATAAATTAGATGGATATCTTTTAGCTAAGGGAGTTGTAACAAATAAAGAAACAAAGGATGAGCTAGGATATTATTGGGGAGTTCATACTATTGCTGGAAGAGAAGAATTTGAAGGCAATACATATAAAATATGGTTTAAGAACGAAAATCATGTAATGTGGGAAAATGATAAGCCTATTATTACAAGTCCTGATATGATTGTCGTAGTCAATTCAAAGACTGGAGAGCCTTATGCCAATCCTATTCTTGCTATTGGCGAAGAAGTTTCAGTAATAGGACTTAAAGCTAGAAAAGAATTCCAAAACGAAAAAGCAATTGGGGTTTTAGGACCTAGATATTTTGGTTTTGATTTTGACTATGTACCCATTGATGAAAGAATAAAAAATAAATAGTAGATAAAAACAGATTTTATGCCTTTGTAGTAAACTGCAAAGGCTCCCCCTTTTTCTTTTTTACTAATAGTTCAGAAAGGAGTTATAATGAATGGTCAATTATATTATCAAGAGGTTAGTACTGAGCATATTAGTAATATTTGGTGTATCAATATTGATATTCACTATTTCGAGAATAATTCCAGGAGATCCTGCTAGATTGGCCCTAGGGCCTAGAGCTACAGCTGAGGCAGTAGAAGCATTGAGGAAGGAAATGAATCTTGACGAGCCCCTACTTAAACAGTATGTTTTATGGCTAAAAGATGTTTTGAATGGGGATTTAGGAAGATCTTTAACATCTAAAAGACCAGTTTCTATGGATATTAAACAGTTTTTACCAGCTACTATAGAATTAATGATTTTTGCAGCGTTATTAATGGTGATATTTGCTTTTTTGTTAGGAATTTTATCTGCAAAATATAAAAATTCACTATTTGATGGGATACTAAGAATTTTTACTTATACTGGTATCGCATTACCAGCATTTGTTGTTGCTACATTATTGCTTTTGTTATTTGGATTTATATGGGAAGGTGTAATACCTGTATTAGGACGTCTAAGTCCTGGAGTAGAACCTCCACCTCATATTACAGGATTATATGTATTAGATAGTATATTAAGTGGCAGGTTTTCTACTGCATGGGATGCCTTTTTGCATTTGCTTTTACCTGCAACTGCTTTATGCTTGGGAGGTATGGTACAAAACGCAAGGCTTCTACGCTCTTCATTAATAGATAACATGACCAAAGAGTATATTACTGTTTCAAAAAGTTTTGGATTACCTACTAATTTAATTATGCGTAAGTACTTGCTTAAACCATCATCTGTATCTGTTGTTACTGTTTTGGGAATGGATATAGCATCATTATGTGGTAATGCTTTCTTAGTTGAAAATATTTTTAATTGGCCAGGGTTATCACGTTATGGAATTAATTCAATGCTAACCAAGGATTTAAATTCTATAGTTGCTGTAGTTTTAATAATTGGTGTTATATTTTTGATAGCAAATTTTATAGTGGACCTTATTACTGCAGCTCTTGACCCAAGAATAAGATTGGGAGGCGAATAAACATGAAGAGTATAGGATTTAAACAATCAAGTAATGGAAGAGTTTTAAAAAAGACTGGTTTCTTAAAGCCATCTACAAGAGAAAATATGAAAATTTATTGGTACAAATTTTCACGAAACAAGTTATCTGTTACTGGTTTGATAATAGTATTAACATGTATTATACTTGCAATTTTTGCGGAGTATGTAACTCCATATCCTGAGCATTCAAGGGAGTTTGTTGATTTTGCAAATGCGAGGGTCGCCCCCAATTCTAGGTACTGGTTTGGGACAGATGTTTTTGGTAGAGATGTTTTTACAAGGGTTATCTTTTCCTTTAGAGGGGCATTAAAGATGCCTATTGTAGTTTTAGCTATTTCAGTTCCTATTGGTACATTAACTGGATTATTAGCAGGTTACTATAATGGTACATGGATATCAACAATTATAATGCGTATAACTGATATATTTGTATCTATACCACCATTAGTTTTAGCTTTATCCATTGCGTCCTTGTTAGAACCTAATATGACCAATTCAATGATAGCAGTAACAGTATCATGGTGGCCATGGTATACGAGATTGGTTTACGGGAATGCTGCATCAATAAAGAATGAGTATTTTGTGAAAAATGCAGAATTAATCGGAGCTTCAAAATTTCACATATTATTCAAAGAAATACTCCCAAATTGTTTATCACCTATATTTACTAAAATGGCGTTAGATGTAGGTTGGGTTATTCTTCAAGGAGCTTCCCTAAGTTTTGTAGGACTGGGAGAACAACCTCCAACACCAGACTTTGGCCAAATGATTTCAGACGGTGCAAAGTATATGCCAGATTTATGGTGGACAACTATTTTCCCAGCATTAGGAATCGTTTTTATAATACTTGGGTTTAACTTCTTAGGTGATGGGATTCGAGATATGCTTGACAAAGGGAGGTAATAGAGTGAACGATGATAGATTGCTTGATATTAAAAATCTTCAGATATGGTATAGGACATATCGAGGCTATGCCAAAGTTGTTAATGGTGTGAATCTATATGTTGGTAGAGGCGAAAAGATTGGGCTTGTAGGGGAATCTGGATGTGGGAAGACCACAACTATGAAATCAATTATGAGGTTACTAGAAAAAGAGATTGTACATATACCAGATGGAGGAGAAATATTATTTGAAGGCAAAAATATATTAAATCTTCCAGAACGTGAAATGCAGGATATAAGGAGAAGAAAGATTTCAATGATTTCTCAATCGCCCATGGCTGCTTTAAATCCAGTATTTAAAATTGGTGAACAGATGGTAGATATTATAAAATATTCTGGGCTATTAGAGTCCAATAATAAAGAGGATATGATAGAAATTGCCAGAAATGCTATCAAAACTGTTATGATACCCGACCCTGATAGAATTCTAAATTCTTATCCTTATCAGCTTTCTGGTGGTATGAGACAACGCATATGTATTGCGATGTCTTTAATGACACCAAGAGACTTATTGATTGCAGATGAACCTGGTACAGCGTTAGATGTAACTATACAGGATCAAATATATAGATTATTAAATGAACTAGTTAAGGACAAGGGATGCTCTTTAATCATGGTTACACATTCTCTAGGAGTTGCAAGGGAATTAGTAGATAGAATATATGTTATGTATGCAGGGGATATTGTTGAGACATGTAAGACTAAGAATTTGTTTGATAATCCATTACATCCATACACTCAGGGATTATTAGATTGTATTCCAAGACTTACTGGGAGAGGACTTTCAGAAGGTATTTATGGATATATACCTGATTATCATGTTCCAACACCTGGTTGTCGATTCTATCCAAGATGTAAGGAAGCTATGGAAGTATGTAAAAACGAAAAGCCTCCGGTAATTGAAATGGAAAATGAGCATTACGTAGCTTGTTTCAAGTATGTTACTGAGAATTTCACATGATTAGTTAGGAGGGAGAATATGGAACAGGGATTTCTTGAAATCAAAGATTTAAAGATGTATTTTCCTATTAATAAAACTCAATATGTTCGTGCAGTAGATGGTGTAAATATTTCAATAAAGCAAGGGGAAGTACTAGGATTGGTAGGAGAATCAGGTTCAGGTAAAAGCACAATTGCTTATACGATTATGGGAATGTACAGACAGACTAGTGGTGAAATAATATTCAATGATGAAGTAATAACATCAAAAACAAAAGGTAGAAGTAAATCGTTTAGGAAAAATGCACAGATTGTATTTCAGGATCCTGGCTCATCTTTAAATGAACATCAAGATGTAAGGCAAATATTAAGTCTTCCATTAAAAGTACATAAGATAGTACCAAAAAATCAAATTGAAGATAAAATATTAGAGATTCTTGAAATGGTTCAGTTACCAAGTGATTTCATGTACAAGTCTCCAAATAGTATCGGTGGAGGAGAAAAACAGCTAGTTTCTATAGCAAGAGCCTTATGTGCTAATCCTAAATTTATTATACTTGATGAACCTACATCTTCACTTGATGTTTCGATACAAGCTAAGATTTTAAACATGTTAATGACTATCCAAAAAGAAAAGAAATTGACCTATTTATTTATAACTCATGATATGGGTGTGATGAGAAATGTTTCTTCGAGAGTAGCTATCATGTATCTAGGGAAAATCTGCGAGATTGCACCTACTGAGACATTCTATACATCTCCATTACATCCTTATACAAGGATGCTTCTTTCAGCTATACCCGTTGTATCAGAAGAAGAAGAGGCTTTAAAACCAAAAAAAATTATACCAACTGGTGAAATACCTTCACCGGTAAATGTTCCAGAAGGTTGTAGCTTTAATACTAGATGTTATGAAAAAAGGGACATTTGCATGTGTGAAGATCCACAAATGAAGGAAATTTCTCCTGGTCATTTTGTAAGATGCCACCTTTACTAATGTCAAAAATTATAAATAGGGGGGTGATTACTTGGATTTAAAGGATGTAATACTTAAGAGAAGGAGTATAAGGAGATACACAAATGAAGAGGTTTTTACTGATATACTTCTTGAAATTAGTAAGATAGCAATTAATGCTCCGAGTGCAAGTAACATGAAGGCATGGAAATTGGTAATTGTAAATGAAAAAGAAAAAATTGAGAAAATAAAACGTTTTTCGCCTGGGATGGGATTTACACCTCCTGCATTAATTGTTGTAGGAATTGACAAAGAAAAAGCAATTAAAAAAGCTGGGCCTATAGCTATTAAAGAATTTATTTATTATGATGCTGCGATAGTTTCGTATAATATTTGTCTATTGGCATTGGAATATGGTTTAGGTAGTTGTATATTAGCTTCTTTTAATAGGACAGCTATTGGAAAATTTGTGAATTTTCCCGAAGAGATTTACCCTATTCTTATGGTTGCTGTCGGTTATCCTTTAAAAGTTCCACAAGAAGTACAACTTGGCAATATGACTGATACAATATTTGTGCAAAGTTATGAAAGTAGGTGATTACCTAGTGGAAGTGTTATTACCAAAGAGTGTTATAGATGAACTAGATAAAGCAGTATGCTATATATTGACTAGTGCAAAAAGTTACGTTGATGAACCACGAAGTTATGTTCCTATGAGGTTGTTAGAAAGTGCAAGTATTATTTTAGATATTCTCAGTATTTATGATAACAAGTATTTATGGTTAAACGAAGAAATAAATAGAATTAAGTTGTTGCCCTTAGAGTCAGAAGCAGAATATTTAAGGGAAATAGACATAATATTGACAAGGTTAATAGAGAGCTATTAGAAAACTTTTAGCTGTTACTAACATAATAAAATGAATAAATTATAAAAATGAAAGGGGTTATGTAAATGAAAAAATGGGTATCTTTCATTTTAGTATTCATTATGGTTATGGCTTTGCTAGTTGGTTGTGGACGTGATAGTAAGGAAGAAACTGTTACAAGTTCTGAAAGTGATGATACTGCTTTACCAGCTGGTGAAAAGATTATTAGAATTACAGCTGACAGTACTCCGGTTATTGACCCTGCAATAGGAATAAGCAATTCAAGTTCGATTGCGTTTGTTAATTTATATGATACATTAGTATTTCCAACAGAAGATGGTGTTAAGCCATGGTTAGCTACTGATTGGGAAGTAAGTGATGATGGTACAGAATATACTTTTTATTTAAAGAAAGGAGTTAAATTCCATGATGGTTCAGAATTAACAGCATCTGATGTTGCATTTTCAGCAAAACGATTAATAACTATTGGTGAAGGGTTTGCCTATCTTTATAGCGATATAATAAAGGATGTAGTAGCAATTGACGACTATACTGTAAAATTTGTTCTAGATCATCCATTTGGTCCATTTGTAGATTCTTTATGTAGACTATACATTTTAAATGAGGATTTGGTTATGGAAAATATTATAGAGGGACCTTATGGAGAATATGGGGATTATGGTAGAGACTTTTTAATTACTAATGATGCTGGTTCAGGACCTTATATGGCCAAAGAATTGGTACAACAAGATTATTTTTATGCAGTTAAATTTGATGATTGGCATATGGGATGGGAAGAAAATGCTCCGGAGTCTTTCAAAATAATATATGGTACAGAACCATCAACTGTTCGTACGATGTTAGCTAATAAGCAACTAGAAATTAGTGATATGTGGCAGAGTACAGAAAGTCTTGAAGCTCTTTCCAAACTGGAAGGTATTGAAATTGTGCCATATTCAACAAGGTTAGTCCAAAATGTTTTCTATAATACAACACTTGCACCTACTGATGATGTTAATTTTAGAAAGGCATTAAGTTGTTTATTCGATTATGATATGTTAGTTAACGATGTATTTGTGGATTCAAAGATTAATTATGGACCTGTATCTTCGTATACTGCAGGTAGTATAAAAACTAATCAATATAAGTATGACTTAGAAAAAGCCAAAGAATATATTTTAAAGTCAAAATACGCTGATAACTATCAGGATTTTACAGTAGAATTTCTTGTCAATTCAGATGTTCAGGATATTGAAAAAGTTGCATTGGCTTTTCAAGCTGCAGCTAAACAAGTAGGAATTAATGTTGAGATAACAAAAGCTCCATGGGTGACTATACAAGAAAGAGTATCAAATCCAGAAAGTACTCCACATGTAACAACTATAAATTCCGGTCCACAATATAATGAAGCTGGAGCAACATTGGAAGCTGGTTTCCATAGCAAGACAGCAGGTACTTATGAAAATTGTCATTGGTATTTAAGTGATGAATTAGATTCTGAAATTGAAAACGCATTAGCTACAACAGATAAAGATGAGCGTTTTGCTAAATATGCAGAACTTCAGAATAAAATTGTTGATCAGATATGTCCATGTGCATGGATTGCTGATTTAACAGAAAGAGTTGCTTATCAGGCAACTTATATTGAGTGGCCTGCTGCTGAAGCTGCAAAATCTGGGGAACTAAAGGCGTATTTAATGGGATATCCATATTTCTTTCCTGATATGAGATATAAGTAATTAGTTAATATAATAGTATCCAAGAAAGAGGGTTATTATGGACTATAGTAATTTAGCAAAATTTGATTCAGAAGTAATGAAAATAATTGAATTGGAGGTAAATAGGCAACAGGATCACATTGAGTTAATTGCCTCTGAAAACTTTGTTTCAGCTTCTGTGATGGAAGCAATGGGGAGCCAGTTGACCAATAAATATGCTGAAGGATATCCAAGTAAGAGATATTACGGAGGCTGTGAATATGTGGATATGGTAGAGAATTTGGCCATTGAGAGGTTGAAAAAATTATTTGGTGCAGAGCATGCAAACGTTCAACCTCACTCTGGTTCTAATGCCAACCTAGGGGTGTATTTTGCAGTATTAAAACCTGGTGATAAGGTATTAGGCATGAATTTATCGCAAGGTGGGCACTTAACCCATGGCAGCCCAGTTAATATTTCAGGAACCTACTTTAACTTTATAGCTTATGGAGTAGATAAGGAAACTGAAGTTATAGATTATGATGAAGTTAGAAAGATAGC